>NZ_JAGYFX010000092.1:0-23872 GCF_019946615.1 Pseudomonas sp. BF-R-01 | reverse complement strand
GTGAGGGCCCCATCGCCGGCAAGCCGGCTCCTACAGGTTTTCATCAGCCGCTTATTTAGCGACCTTGCCCAGGACACGCAGGCGGCTCACACCGCCATCCGGGAACACGTTCAGGCGGATGTGGGTGATCGGGCCCAGTGCCTTGATCTGCTCGGCGAAGGTGTGTTCGGCGTGCATTTCCAGTTTCTGCGCCGGCAACAGTTCGCGCCAGAACAGCGATTGGGTTTCGATCTGGCTGTCGGTGCCGCCCTTCACAAAGGCGCCCTGGATCGAGCAGGTGTCCGGGTAGTTGCCCTTGAAGTGCAGGGTGTCGACGACGACTTTTTCGATCTCGCCGGCATGGCCCAGTGCGACGATGACCCAGTCATTGCCCGGCGTGCGACGACGTGCGGTTTCCCAGCCGTCGCCCATGTTGATGCCACGGCCCGGGTTGAGGATGTTGCTCATGCGGCCGAAGTGTTCGTCGGAGCAGGCGAGGGCGCGGCCACCGTTCAGGGCGGCGGCCAGGTCCACTTGTTCGTTGTCGCCGACAGCGGACCAGTCGCGGAACGGAATGCCGTAGACACGCAGACGGGCCACGCCGCCATCCGGGTAGATGTTGAAGCGCAGGTGGCTGAAGGCCTGGTCGTTGCTGATTTCGTGGTAGTGATGGCTGTTGCCTTGCAGCTCGACGGCCGACAGCACTTCAGTCCACTGGGTGTTGTCGTCCGGTTCGCCAGACGCGAGGAAGCAGGCTTCCAGCGAAGCCGACGGCGGGAAGTTGCCGGTGAAGAATGAAGTGTCGATGTCTACGCCTTTGATCGAACCCGGCACGCCCAGGCGGATTACCGCGCTGTCGTAGCCTTCGAAGCGTTTGCGACGCGATTCCCAGCCGTCCATCCACTTGCCGTTGTCATCGAACACGCCCTCCTTCCACACGGCCGGGGTCGGTTGGAACAGACGGTTGGCGTCTGCGAACCAGTCATCGGTGACCGAAATGATTTTGGTGCCCAGGCGGGCGTCGGCCAGGTTGACGAACTTCTCGAAAGGTACGGCGTAAGCTTTCATTCTTCTTGTCTGCCTTTAATAAGTTGGCTTGGGATGCTTGCAGTGCCCTGGGCGATGTTTGCGTCCAATGTCGCTCGGGCAAGGCTCGCTATAGGGTCAGTAATCGGAACAGGGCGATCTTGTTGATCTCCGCCAGCGCGCACTTGAACTCGGTTTCTGCCGGGTTGTGAATGCGCGTTTCGAACGCCGCGAGGATCTGATGCCGGTTGCTGCCTTTTACCGCCATGATGAAGGGAAACTTGAACTTGGCTTTGTAGGCGTCGTTCAGCTCGGTGAAGCGAGAAAACTCTTCGGCCGTGCATTGGTGAATACCGGCGCCAGCCTGTTCATTGGTGCTGGCTTCGGTCAACTGGCCCTGGACGGCGGCTTTGCCGGCCAGGTCCGGGTGAGCGTTGATCAGGGCCAACTGGCTTTCGTGATCAGCGCTCAACAGGATGTCGCTCATGCGCTGGTGCAGGGTTTCGATCTCGTCGATCGAAGCGTCCTGGCCCAGGTCGAAGGCCTTCTCGGCCACCCATGGCGAATGTTCGTAGATGTCGGCGAAAGCGGTGACGAACGCGTCGCGGCTCAGGGTCGAGGGTTTCAGGGTTTGAAAGGTGCTCATTTGGCAGCCCCTTGATACGGGTGGGTTTCGTGCCAGTGGCGAGCGATGTCGACGCGGCGGCTGAACCACACCTGTTCATGACTTTTAGCGTATTCGATAAAGCGCTTGAGCGAGGCGAGACGCGCCGGACGGCCGATCAGCCGGCAGTGCAGACCGATCGAGAGCATTTTTGGCGCTTCGGCACCTTCGGCGTACAGCACATCGAAAGCGTCTTTCAGGTATTCAAAAAAATCGTCGCCCTTGTTGAAGCCCTGGACCTGTGTGAAGCGCATGTCGTTGGTGTCCAGGGTGTACGGGATCACCAGGTGCGGCTTGCCGGTCGGGTTGTTCGGTTCCCAGTAGGGCAGGTCGTCGTCGTAGGTGTCGCAGTCGTAGAGAAAGCCGCCTTCTTCCATCACTAGCCGACGGGTGTTCGGGCCGGTGCGGCCGGTGTACCAGCCCAGTGGGCGTTCGCCGGTGATTTCGGTGAGGACGCGGATCGCTTCGAGCATGTGCTCACGTTCCTGTGCTTCGTCCATGTACTGGTAGTCGATCCAGCGATAGCCGTGGCTGCAGATCTCGTGACCGGCATCGACCATCGCGCGGATCACGTCCGGGTGGCGCTGGGCGGCCATGGCCACGGCGAAGATGGTCAGCGGAATGTCGAATTCCTTGAACAGTTTCAGAATCCGCCAGACGCCGGCGCGGCTGCCATACTCGTAAAGGGATTCCATGCTCATGTTGCGCGCGCCTTGCAGCGGCTGCGCCGAGACCATTTCCGAAAGGAAGGCTTCGGACTCTTTATCGCCGTGCAGGATGTTGCGCTCGCCGCCTTCTTCGTAATTGAGCACGAAAGACAGGGCGATGCGCGCATTGCCCGGCCAGTGTGGGTGAGGAGGGTTACTGCCGTAACCGATCAGGTCGCGTGGGTAGTCAGCGCTCACTGCAGTCTTCCTTCTTATTCGTTGACAGGTTGTGTGGCGGCCTGGCGATGGGATGACAGGCTGGCGTCACAGCGATGGGCTGATTGTATACAACTTTATATCCACTTTGTAAGCCTGAATTTTCGCATTTTTCATCTGCTGCCATCTTGGAGTGATACTGCAAGAAACCTGCCCAGTTGGTCAGCTAATGGATAGAAGGTCCGCTGCTCGCATGGTTTGGCGTCAGATTGACTGCGAATCCTTGAATGGCGGTACTGGCTGCAAAAATGTCGTTTTTATTGTGTACAATTTTTATGAAAAGTGTCTTAATCAGTCGCTCGCCGCAGCTTTTCGTGCTCCGAATCGGTGCGGTCTCCTTTTCAACTGACTTCGGGAGGCGCGAGGTCTGACTGCTCCAAGCAGACAGGCGCGCAGAATCAATGGGACGTTTGACTACACACGTTTTGGACGCTGCACACGGTTGCCCGGGCAGCTCGATCAAGGTCGAGTTGTACCGCGTTGAAGGCTCGCAGCTGGAATTGGTCGCCAGCGCAATCACCAACAGCGACGGCCGTGTCGATGCCCCGCTGCTGCAGGGCGATGACTACCGCACCGGGGTCTATCAGGTGCAGTTTCATGCGGGCGATTACTACCGCGCCCGTGGCGTTCAGCTGCCGGAGCCTGCGTTCCTGGATGTGGTGGTGCTGCGGTTCGGCATCTCCGCGGAACAGGATCACTACCATGTGCCGCTGCTGATTTCGCCTTATAGCTATTCCACGTACCGCGGCAGCTGATCCCCCAAGCAGCTGTCGCCTCCGAGAAGCGACTGCGCATATAGCTTCTTTGGTCTTTCGCCCGCTCACACTGCGGGCTTTTTTTCGTCCCGAGGAATGTGGTGAATGTGCCGACGCCTTCGCGGGCAAGCCTCGCTCCTACAGGTTTTGTGTCGTTCCCGATAAATGTGATCGACATAAAACTCGTAGGAGCGAGGCTTGCCCGCGAAGCTCTTAACGGCTCAACAGCGACGCTGCGCCGGCGCCGCTAAACAGTCCGGCACTCACGCGGTTAAACCAGCTCTGCCCCTTGCCACTGCGCAGATACCGCGCCGCACCATGGGCACCTAACCCGTAAGCCAATTTGCACAGCAGATCCAACACCGTCCACGTAGCAATCATCACCAGCAACTGCGGCAGGAACGGTTGCCCGGCGCTCAAGAACTGCGGCAGGAACGCTGCGAAGAACAGGATGTCTTTCGGATTGCTCGCACCCAGCACAAATGCGCGCCCGAACAGGGCACGGAAACGTGGCACTGGCGCAGCCTGGGGCACTTCAGCGCCGACCGATGGCTGGCGCGATTGCTGCCAGCTCTGCCAGGCGAGGTAGAACAGGTACAGCGCACCGACGATTTTCAATGCGCTGAACAGCTGTTCCGAAGCCAGCAACAACGCCCCCAATCCCAACGCGGAAGCGCTGAGCAAGCAGATCGACGCAATCACGCCACCCAGAAATGCCGGGTAAGAACGACGCAAACCGTAATTCAGACTGTTGCTGATCATCAGCAACGACAGTGGCCCCGGGATCAGGATCACCACCAGCGCAGCGCCGCTGAACAGCAGCCAGGTTTCCAGACTCATCACTTTCCTCCATTTGCACAAAAGCCTCACCCGACGGGGTGAGGCTGTTTTCAAGCGAGTACCTGTGTTTACAAGAAGATGAACTTGGCGATGAAGATCGCGCAGAGCACCCACAGGCTCACGGAAATTTCCTTGTATTTACCGGTGCCGGCTTTCAACGCCACATAGGTGATGAAGCCCAGCGCAATACCGTCGGCGACCGAGAAGGTCAGCGGCATCATGATCGCGGTGACGATCGCCGGAATGCTGTCGGTCGCTTCGTCCCATTCGATGTGCGCCATGCCGCCCATCATCAGCATCGCCACGTAAATCAGCGCGCCGGCTGTTGCATAAGCGGGGATCATGCCAGCCAGCGGTGCGAAAAACATGGCTGCAATAAATAACACACCTACGGTCACAGCGGTAAGACCAGTCCGACCACCAGCGGCTACACCCGCGGCACTTTCCACATAACTTGTGACGGGAGGAACACCCACCACGGCGCCGAATACGCTGGAGGCGCTGTCGGCTTTCATTGCGCGGGAGAGGTTTTCGATGCGGCCGTCCGCGTTCACCAGGTTGGCGCGCTGGGCGACGCCCATCAAAGTGCCGGCGGTGTCGAACATGTGCACGAAGAGGAAGGCCAGCACCACGCTGATCATGCTGACGTTGAATACGCCGGCGACGTTCATGGCCATCCAGGTCGGTGCCAGGCTCGGCGGTGCCGACATGATCCCTTCGTAATGCACCAGGCCCAGACCCCAACCGGCCAGCGTTACGGTGATGATGCTGATGAGAATCGCACCGAACACCTTGTGGTAGCTGAGCACGGCGATCATCAGGAAGCAGATCGCGGCGAGCAGCGGGCCGGGTTCACGTAGCGAGCCGAGCTTGATCAGCGTCGCCGGGCTATCGACGACGATGCCGGCGGTTTTCAAGCCGATCAGGCCGAGGAACAGACCTACGCCGGCGCCCATCGCAAAGCGCAGGCTCACCGGAATGCTGTTGAGCAGCCATTCGCGGATCTTGGAGAAGGTCAGGATCATGAACAACACACCGGACACGAACACTGCACCGAGTGCGGTTTCCCAGTTGTAGCCCATGGTGCCGACCACGGTGTAGGTGAAGAAGGCGTTGAGGCCCATGCCCGGCGCGAGGCCGACTGGCCAGTTGGCGTACAGGCCCATCAACAGGCAACCCAGCGCAGCCGCGATGCACGTTGCAACGAAAGCCGCGCCGTGATCGATCCCGGCGTCGGCCATGATGTTGGGGTTGACGAAGATGATGTAAGCCATGGTGATGAAGGTTGTCAGACCGGCAATCAACTCGGTCTTCACCGTGGTGCCATGCAAGCTGAGTTTGAAGATACGTTCCAGCCAGCCATTGCGTAATGGCGGCGAGAGTTCCAGCGACGGGGCTTCGGATTTGCGGCTTTCCACAGCGAGTACTCCTCAAGAGTTTTATTGTTATTTCCAGGGCCGGACCCATGAGGGTGGCAGCGGCCCTTTGAGGCATTCGCGAATTTGTTGACCGCTTGGTCAGGAACTCGCACGCAGTGGATTATGCTTTTGTATACAAATAATGCAAATAATGTTTTTGATTTTGTAGACGAAAAGTTTGGCAATAGGGATATATCGCCCATGAAGACGCTTTCGCGGGCAAGTCGGATCGCCGCACCGCTCGCTCCTACAGGATATGCGCCGCTTTTGTAGGAGCGAGGCTTGCCCGCGAAGGCGGTTTCCAGGATTCAGTTTTTTTGTTGGTTCTCCCCCAACGCCAGATTCACCGCCAACCACCCATTCACCGCCGTCTCCCCAGCCTCGGCAAACACCCGCTCCAGCAGTTTCACCTGCTCACGCCGCAACGACTGCTCAAACCGCGCCCCTTCCACGGTCAGTTCCAGCAACCGCTTACGCTTGTCGGTCTCGGACGCAACGCTGTCTACCAGCTGCATTTCCACCAACTGGCGCAGTGGAATGTTCAGTGCCTGCTTGCTCACGCCGAGCAATGCCAGCAGCTCCTTGACGCTGAGATTCGGGTATCGGGCAATGAAAAACACGATGCGTTGATGCACCCGGCTCAAGCCGCGACGCTCGAGCATTTCGTCGGCCTTGGCGGTGAACGCCTGGTAGCCGAAGAAAAACGCTTCCATGGCCTGTTGCTGGGAGGCGGGATTTTTAAGGTCAAGCATGTTGACGTATCCGTTCGGGTTGTCGTAATTTCGGTCAACTAGTTTGACTCATTTTCCTCAGGCCTCGCTACCGGTGACCCCCCATGGCTTTTTCCGAACGTGTCTCGCGCCTTAAAAGTTCTTTGATTCGTGAAATTCTCGCCGCCGCCCAGCGCCCGCAAGTGATGTCGTTTGCCGGTGGCTTGCCGGCCGAAGTCATGCTGCCGACCGTCGAATGGGCCGACATGCCGCTGTCCATCGGCCAATACGGCATGAGCGAAGGCGAACCGGAATTGCGCGAGGCCTTGGCGGCCGAGGCGCGAGCGTTGGGCGTGCCCTGTGAGTCGAGTCAGGTATTGGTGGTCAGCGGCTCGCAGCAAACCCTCGATCTGGCGGCCAAGCTCTACATCGACAAAGGCACCGAGATCCTGCTCGAAGCGCCGACGTATTTGGCGGCGTTGCAGATCTTTCAACTGTTTGGCGCCGACTGCATCACCGTGCCGCTGGAGGCCGATGGCCCTAATCTGCTTGAACTGCGCACGCGTCTGGAAAAACACCAGCCTGCTTTCATCTACCTGATCCCGACTTTCCAGAACCCGTCGGCGGTGCGCTACAGCGAGGCCAAGCGCGATGCGGTCGCCGCGTTGCTGGATGAGTTCGGCGTCACCCTGATCGAAGACGAGCCGTATCGCGAGCTGACGTTTGATGGCGGCAGTGCCAGGCCAATCGTCAGTCGCTTGAAAAAGACCAGCTGGATCTACACCGGCACCGTGTCGAAAACCTTGTTGCCGGGGCTGCGGGTCGGCTACCTGATCGCCAGTCCGGACCTGTTTCCGCATTTGCTGAAACTCAAGCAATCCGCCGATCTGCACACCAACCGCGTCGGCCAGTGGCAAGCGCTGCAATGGATCGGCACCGAGAAATTCCAGCAGCACCTGAGTGAGCTGCGGGACTTTTACCGGGTGCGTCGGGATGCGTTTCAGTCGGCACTGGAAACGCATTTTTCTGATTTGGCAGAGTGGAACGTGCCGCAGGGCGGGCTGTTTTTCTGGTTGACGCTGAAACAACCGCTGGACACGCGCACGTTGCTCAAGCCTGCACTGGCGGCGGATGTGGCGTTCATGCCGGGTGAGCCGTTTTTTCCAGAGCCGGACAATCACCCGGGGCATTTACGGCTGAACTTCAGCCACATCGATCCGGCGAGGCTGGATGAAGGGTTGAAGCGATTGGCGGCGGTGGTGCGACAGGCGCAGGCAGCGGAAGCGGCCTGATCGCAGAGATAAAAAAACCGGCTCATGGGCCGGTTTTTTTTGTCTGAGATTTGTGGTGGTTGATCTGACGCCTTCGCGGGCAAGCCTCGCTCCTACAGAAGATGCATAACCTGTAGGAGCGAGGCTTGCCCGCGAAGAGGCCATCAGCCACACCGTAAACCTCACGCCGCCGCGAATCGCTTGTCCAGATAATCAATGATCACCTTGGACTCATACATCCAGGTGGTCTGGCCATTCTCTTCAATGCGCAGGCACGGCACTTTGATCTTGCCGCCTTGCTCCAGCAGAGCCTGACGATCCTGCTCGTTGTTCTTCGCATCACGCAACGCCACCGGCACGTTCAGGCGGCGCAGGGTGCGGCGGGTTTTCACGCAGAACGGGCAGGCGTGGAACTGATACAGCGTCAGGTCCTTGGCAGCCGCTTCAACCTGAGCCTGAGCGGCAGCAGGGCGCTGCTTTTTGCCGGGACGGGTAATGAAGTCGATGAAGATGATCAGTTGGCCGAGGCCGACACGAAGCGCTTTAACGAACACGGTACAAGCCTCACGGGGCGAAAGAAGTCGCGCAGCTTACCTGATTTTTCGCAGACGAAAAAAAACCGGCGATGAATGCCGGTTTTCTTCGTTGCTGCGAATTACTTGATCAGGCTGAGAAACTCGCTGCGGGTCGCAGCGTTTTCGCGGAACTCACCGAGCATCACCGAGGTGATCATCGTCGAATTCTGCTTCTCCACACCGCGCATCATCATGCACATGTGCTTGGCCTCGATCACCACCGCAACGCCCAGGGCGCCGGTGACTTGCTGGACCGCATCGGCGATCTGGCGGCTGAGGTTTTCCTGGATCTGCAGGCGGCGGGCGTACATATCGACGATCCGCGCGACTTTCGACAGGCCCAGCACTTTGCCGCTCGGAATATAGGCGACGTGCGCCTTGCCGATGAACGGCAGCAGGTGATGTTCGCACAACGAGTAGAGCTCGATGTCTTTCACCAGCACCATTTCGCTGTTGTCGGAGCTGAACAAGGCACCGTTGGTGACTTCTTCCAGTGTCTGTTCATAACCGCGGCAGAGGTACTGCATGGCTTTGGCGGCACGTTTTGGCGTGTCGAGCAGGCCCTCGCGGGAGACGTCCTCGCCCAATTGGCCGAGAATCGCGGTGTAATTCTGTTCCAGTGTCACAGGGGCTGATTCCATAAGGGTTTCAGAGGGGTACTGTTTCTGTCTGTACCAATGTTGTACCAATCGAGCTCGTTTCAAACGGCCCGTTCACTCTGGTCGATGCCGGAGTTGATTCGTCGGGCGTGGTCGATAGCAACATCTGAACGCTACGACCGAGCCGAGTGGCAATAAAACGCAGGGTTCATCCCCGACATGAGGCACATGGTAGCGTATGTGTGACGGCAGTTGTATTGCCAGCGGGCGCGAAGCCCAAAATCGGTCGTTGCCGCCTGTAAGTGTTTGTCGGTCGCGCAGGCCTGCCGGATTTTATCCGCATCCCGCTACAGCCTGTCGCCAGGCTGCAGCAGTGATGTTCCCCTGAAACCTGTTTTGCTCATCAGGCCGAGCAGGTCTATCAGGCGTGAGTGATCGACAGATCGCTGATGATGCAGACAGAACCGTCTAGCGGGTCGGTGGTGTCGGAGTAATCGATCTGGTTGTACACGCCGCCGTGAAAGGCAAGTGTTTTCGTGTCCCAAGTGTTGTCGAGGCGCATGATCGCGGAAGTGGATTTGACGCCGTTACAGCTGGCCGATACAGAAACGGCGCCGCTCGAGTTGGCGTGAATGTTGATTTTGAAAAGTGCACCGAGTGGTACGTTCTCCAACACCGTCGAGTTGACCGGATCGTCCTGGAGGTAGCTTGACCGGAACCCCATGGTGATTTTTCCTTTGTTCCAGAACACCTTCACCGGAGGTCGTTCTGAACCCTTCACATGAATTTGGCCAATCACGACTTTCTGCAGCGAGTTGACTTTGGTCAGTCGCATTTCCTGGCGGTTCCAGTGGTCCGCTGCGCTGGAGAACAGCCAGTAACCTGGCTCCTTCCACTCACAGCGAGTTCGTAGCGTGCTCTTGCTGGACGCTCCAAGCGTCGGCGCCGTCATCTGCAGCGAACCATCTTCAAGCATTGAGATGACGTCGGGGCATTCGAGCAGTGCGCGCCAGCCGATGAGCTCAAGCGCAATCGGGTTGGTGTCGGAGATTGGAAGCGGGGTAGCGATGGTGAAGTTGCTGATGTCTACAGTCATGGTTTTTACCTCAGTCCATTGATGTCGCTTTTTGCTCTGGTGAGCCTTGCGTTTGATGCAGGCCTACATCCCACTGCCCACTCAATGAATGGGCAGAAGTGATAGTTGGCAGCTTCCGATCGATTTCCCGTTGGCTTGAACACGAATATAGGCGTTCCCATATTTTGTGTAAACGGGTATTCCCATATTTTATTCTGTGCCTGTATTTCAGGTGCAAAAAAAAGCCCGCGCTTGGCGGGCTCCTCTTGGATGTGCGTCGATTTGCTGTATTGCACGTTATGGCACTGGACGTTCACGAATCACCGCAACTCGGTTCACCGCGAATACATTGCCCACCAAAAGACATGACCCAGGATCGCAATCTGCTGCTCCTGGACCTCGGCGAAGGTGTAGTCCTCGTCCGGATGCTCGTCACGGTTAAAGCTGCGTAGACGGATCCCGCTGGGCAGTCGGTAGACTTGTTTCACGCGGAGCTGGCCGTTGTGGTTGATCGCGTACATGTCGCCGTCGACGATGTCGCCCAGCGAATTCTTTCCAATGTTCATGCCGACGGTGGCGCCGTCGCGCAGTACCGGGAACATGCTGTTCCCGCTCACCCGCACGCACCTGGCGTTGTTGAACTGCACGTTATTGTGACGCAGGTCTTTCTTGAAGAAACGCAGCCTGGCGCTGTCGTTTTCTGCGATCACGAAACGACCTGAACCCGCCGCCAGCTCAACTTCACGCAGGAAAGGGACATAAACCTCATCGTCATCCAGGGGGGTGCTGTCGTCCCAAGGCTGGATATCTGACATTGAAATGCTTGGAGGGGGGGAGACCCCTTTAAGCATGTCACCGACACCTTCAGCCAGCCACATCGGTGAAACGCCACACACTGAGGCGATCTGGGCAACAAAGGCTGTCGCTTTCGATTTCCCGCGCTCGAGGTCGGAGATTGAGGTTTGAGTCAGCCCCGCGCGCTCGGCAAGCTCGGTCTGATTGAGCTTGGCGTGTTGGCGGGCTGTTTTGAGTCTTTCTTTAAATTCCATCTGCGAAGTATTACGGGAGCTCCCATATCATTGCAAGTCGGTATACCTGTACTGAGTGGTCAGCCAGTAGCCAGATCGGTGTGGCGGATACGACGCTGCAAGCGTGGCGCAACGACTTTACTCGTCGCGACCTTCCATCATGGTGCGTTTGAGCATCACATAAACCGCTCCGGCACCACCATGTTTCGCCTGGCACGAGGTGAAGCCAAGTACCTGTGAATGCTGGCGCAGCCAGGTGTTGACGTGGCTTTTGATCATCGGCCGCTTGCCGTCCAGGCGCACGGCTTTGCCGTGGGTGACGCGCACGCAGCGGATTTCGAATTTGGTCGCTTCCGCCAGGAACGCCCAGAGGGTTTCCCGGGCCTTTTCCACACTCATGCCGTGCAGGTCGAGGCTGCCTTCGAAGGGGATTTGCCCGATCTTGAGCTTGCGCATCTGGCTTTCCTGCACGCCGTCGCGCGCCCACATCAGCTCGTCTTCCGGGCCGACGTCGATCACGAACTGATCGGACAGACCGTCAACGGTGGTGGCATCGGTGCGCACGGTGGCGGCTTGACGCAGCTTGGCGATCTGCGCGCGGTCAGCCTTGGGTTTGCCGGTTTCGGCGCGATCGTGCTTGATCGGCTTGACGCCTTGGATCGCGCTTTTGAACAGGGAAAAATCGTTGTCTTGCATATCAGCCTCCGCGAAGGGCGGCCAGTTTACCCAAGTCGAGACACGACCGATAACAATTGGGGCCCGCTAAACGTCAGGCCGTCAATTCAGTCGTGTTTTTTCATCAGATGCGGGGACATGTTCAGCTCTTGCGACTGGCGCGCACGGCGACGGCAACGCCGCCACAGCCAAACGCCCAGGTAGAGCAGGAACAGACCGACCGCCAGAATGATTGCCGAGCCCAGCGGGCTGGCATTCAGCTCGCCGAGTGCCGGCGGGTGGCCCAGCAGGCTGGCGGCGCCGGCCATCGCCAGCAACACACCGCACGTTGCCAGCAAGGCAGCAAAGGCTGCGCCGAATCGAAAACGCCAGTTGCTTTGGCCTTTGGGCCGCAAGCGGCGTGCGTCAAAACCATCGGATAACTTCATTCCGACCTTCCTCAATGGGTATCGGCCCTTCGACCGGGAGTTGACCGGGATGTTCCTGAGGCTATGACATTTACAGCGAACGAGAGGCTTTTGCGGATGAGCGGCGGCATGAACCGCTCATCAAGCGTCGATCAGATCAGATCGTGGGTCAGGGCGAGGGTGGCGAAGTTGTCCGCCATGATCGCCATTTCGGTCTGTTGAACGTGGTCAGCGCTCAACACGCCACCCTTGTAGGGCAAATCGCGCGTTGCACAGGCGTCTTCAACGAGGGTGCAGCGAAAGCCCAGGTTTTTCGCGGCGCGCACGGTGGTGCTGACGCTGGAGTGACTCATGAAACCGCACACGATCAGGTCCAGGGAGCCGAGATTTTGCAGGCGGTCCAGCAGTTCGGTGCCGTGAAACGCACTCGGCAGCAACTTGCCGATGATGGTTTCGTCGCTCTGTGGTTCGAGGCCCGGGATGAATTCACCGCGCTCGCCTTGCGGATCGAACAGCCCGCCGACGGTGCCGAGGTGGCGCACATGCACGATAGGACGGCCGGCTGCGCGGGCAGCGCTCACCAGTTGCTTGATGTTCGCGACGGCAGCATCCATGCCGACCAGAGCCAGGGGGCCGCTGAGGTATTCTTTCTGGGCATCGATGATGACAAGGGTCGCATGGCTCAGATTGGCGGCGGCATAACCGCGACCGCTGAGTTGAAACATCGTTTTTGGAACGGACATTCTGGGGCTCCTTGGAGTGGGGCTTTTGCGACATTGTCCTCTGGCTGAGCGCTTCTGTGAATCGCTACCATCGTAGGCGCCGTCGTTACTGGCCTGCAGCCTTGTCAATATCCTCGTTTTGTTCAATAGCCAGCGATAAAAATGGATATGTCCTACATCTGAGCCGGTGTTTTTCCTGCGTCGTCGTAACGCGTTTTGGCTGTTAGAATCGCCAGTCGTTTTTTCTGGAGTTTACCCCGTGATCACTTCCCGACTTCGTACCCTGCGTGACCATATCCGTTGGGCCGTCAGCCGCTTCCATGGGGAGGATCTGTTTTTCGGCCATGGGACCGACAACGCCTGGGACGAAGCCCGTCAACTGGTGTTGGGTGCCTTGCACTTGCCGTGGGAAATTGCTGACAGCTACCTCGACTGCAATCTGGAAGACGATGAGCTGGTCAAGCTGCAGCGTTTGCTCAAGCGGCGCATCGAAGAACGCATTCCGACCGCTTATCTGTTGGGTGAGGCGTGGTTCTGCGGCATGTCGTTCATCGTCGATGAGCGTGTATTGATTCCGCGTTCGCCGATCGGTGAGCTGATTGAAAAGGGGTTCGCACCGTGGCTGGGCGCCGCGCCTGCGCGGATTCTTGACCTGTGCACCGGTTCCGGTTGCATCGGTATCGCCTGCGCCTATGAATTCCAGAACGCCGAAGTCGTGCTGGCGGATCTGTCGTTCGAAGCGCTGGAAGTGGCCAACCAGAATATCGAGCGCCATGGTGTCGATGAGCGGGTTTACACCGTGCAGGGCGATGGTTTCGATGGCTTGCCGGGTCAGCGTTTCGACCTGATCGTGTCGAACCCGCCTTACGTCGATGCGGAAGATTTCGCCGACATGCCGCAGGAATATCAGCATGAACCCGAGCTGGGCCTGGCCTGTGGCGATGATGGCTTGAACCTGGTACGACGGATGCTCGCCGAAGCGGCGGATCATCTGACCGAGAAGGGTTTGCTGATTGTCGAAGTGGGCAACAGCCAGGTTCACGTTGACGCGTTGTACCCGGAAGTCGACTTTGCCTGGCTCGATTTCGAGCGCGGCGGGCATGGCGTGTTCATGTTGACGGCGCAGCAGTGCCGGGAGCATCAGGCGTTGTTCGCTTCACGCGTCTGATGTGAGGACGCCTTCGCGGGCAAGCCTCGCTCCTACAGGATTAGCGCATGACCTGTAGGAGCGAGGCTTGCCCGCGAATGGCCGCACCTCCGATTAACGGTGCGTGGCAATCCAGATCAACAACCCCGCCTGAAACACCGCAAACGCCACCAGGCACGTAATGGTGAACCGCAGCCCCGCGTCTTCGCGTTTGTACTTGCTGACCTTTTCTTCGTGTTTCTTCAGCTTCACTTCCTGCTCGGCCAGGTTCTGCTCGGCCTGCTGCAGCATCTGCGCCGCTTCGAGAATTTCCACCTGCTGCAACTTCTCGGTGTTCCAGTCGGCCAACAGGTCGCCGACCTGCACCTCTTTGACGCTGCCCTTCAAATGCTGGGCGTCGGCATACACCACCTCAAAACCATGCGCCTTCAGAAAGCGGTCACGGCGCAGGCGCGTGTCTTCGTTCAACGCGTCCTTGTTGTTCAGGTCGGAGCCATCGACGGTGTAGCCGGGCCAGCGCTTTTTCGCCCAGGTAATGCCCTGGGCTGCCATGTAGCGACCGATGCCACGGTTCATCGGTTCGATCTGCAAACCGCTTTCCGGCCCGAAATGAACACGTTTTGTGGTGTGGTCGACCCACACGTCGAGGTGGTTCTGTTCCTTGCGCACGCGCTGGCCGGGCAGGGAAATGGTCATGCGCAACAGACTGTGTTTCTTGTCGTTGCGTTCGGCATAACCGAATTCGACAAAGCGCAGTGGCCGCCCGCCGGTGTTGCGGTCGGTCTGCAACGGTGCCAGGCGGAGCATCTTGTGGTGCTCGACGTGGACGTCCGCCCACGGCAGCTCGACCGCTGGCGGTGCGTCTTTTTCAGCGGTGGTGTCGGGTGAAGTCGGGGTATCAGTCATAACGGCGAGATCCTGTCCAAGCTCAGCTTGTCGCCAGTCATAACGCTGGCGACAAAGGCTTATCGGCCGTTTTTTTCAGGACTGGAGGGAAAAAGCGCTTAAAAAAGCGCTCAACTGGAGCGAAGTCCGTCAATAAACCCGAGGATCCGTGTGCCCAGTTCGGCTGCCAGCGGCAATTGCGGATCTTTGTAGGAGGCCAATTGCCGTTTGACGTCGTTGGGCACGATGCGCATGACGTGGTTCATGCCCTCGATCAACGCCAGTTCGGCGTCCGGTTTGGCGGCCTGCAGCAACCTGGCGTCGCCGACACCGACCTGGATGTCGTTGCTGCCCTGAATGATCAGCGCCGGCATTTTCAGTTTGGCGAATGCGGCGGCGGGGTCCTGGCGGAACAGTGAGATCAGGTACGGCTGCACGCTCGGGCGGAATATCACCTGAAGTTGCGGCGGTACGTTGTCATCGGTGCGGCCGGCCTTGAGGCTGTCGAGCAGTTCATTGCTGCGCAGCATCAGCGGAGGAGGCAAGCGATTGCTCAGTTGCTGACGCAGCACCTGATCGATCGGCCGTGCGCTGCCGGACAGGGAAATCACCCCGGCGGCATCGACGCTCGGCGCCGCGAGGCTGGCGATCAACGCGCCTTCGCTGTGGCCCAGCAGAATCAACTGGCCAAAGCGCGGATCGCTTTTGAGCTTGTGGCCCCAGGCCTCGGCGTCGGCCACATAGGCTTCCACCGTCAGATTGCGTTCATCCGGGGTCGCCGCGAGGCTCGCCGCCACGCCGCGTTTGTCGTAACGCACGCTGGCAATGTTGTGTTTGGCCAGTACCCAGGCGAGGCGCTTGAGGCTGTCGTTGCGTCCGCCGTCGGGGTTATTGCCGTCACGGTCTGTAGGACCGGAGCCGGAAATGATCAGGACAACCGGTACGGGTTTGTCGGATTTTGGCAGCAACAACGAGCCGAAAAGCTCCCCGGTGCCGGTATCCAGTGTGATCGGCCGTTGCAGGACGGTGGCCTGTACAAAGCCGGTAAACAAGGTAAGGCTCAAGGCTAAAACTCGCAGCATCATCACGCCATCATGAACAAGATGCCGGTTGGACTCGCAGGCACCCATAAGGTTCGAGGATGAACTAGTTGGGTAGCCTGCGTATACTGGCGCGCATTACGTATTCAGGTTCATTTCACGGAGCGTCCTGCATGTCCGGCAATACCTACGGCAAGCTGTTCACTGTCACCACCGCGGGCGAAAGCCATGGTCCGGCGTTGGTCGCCATTGTCGACGGCTGCCCGCCGGGGCTGGAAATTTCCCTGGAAGATTTGCAGCGCGACCTCGATCGCCGCAAACCCGGCACCAGCCGCCACACCACCCAACGCCAGGAAGCCGACGAAGTCGAAATCCTCTCCGGCATTTTCGAAGGCCGCACCACGGGCTGCTCTATCGGCCTGTTGATCCGCAACACCGACCAGAAGTCCAAGGACTACTCGGCGATCAAGGATCTGTTCCGCCCGGCCCACGCCGACTACACCTATCACCACAAATACGGCGAACGCGATTACCGTGGTGGCGGCCGCAGCTCGGCGCGGGAAACCGCGATGCGTGTGGCGGCTGGCGCGATTGCCAAGAAATACCTGGCCACCCAGGGCATCGTCATTCGCGGTTACATGAGCCAGCTCGGCCCGATCGAAATCCCGTTCAAGACCTGGGATTCGGTGGAAGAAAACGCGTTTTTCAGCCCTGATCCGGACAAGGTGCCAGAACTGGAAGCCTATATGGACCAGTTGCGCCGCGACCAGGATTCGGTTGGCGCGAAGATCACCGTCGTCGCTGAAGGCGTGATGCCAGGCCTCGGCGAGCCGATCTTCGACCGTCTCGACGCCGAACTGGCCCACGCGCTGATGAGCATCAACGCGGTCAAAGGCGTGGAAATCGGCGCCGGTTTCGCCAGTGTTTCCCAGCGTGGCACTGAGCATCGCGATGAAATGACCCCGGAAGGATTCCTCAGCAACAACGCTGGCGGCATCCTCGGCGGCATTTCCTCCGGCCAGCCAATCGTTGCGCATTTGGCGTTGAAACCGACGTCGAGCATCACCACGCCGGGCCGTTCCATCGACATTAATGGCAACCCGGTGGAGGTCATCACCAAGGGCCGTCACGACCCGTGCGTCGGCATCCGCGCCACGCCGATTGCCGAAGCGATGATGGCCATCGTGCTGATGGATCACCTGTTGCGTCACCGCGGGCAGAACGCCGATGTGCGCGTGAGCACGCCGGTGCTGGGTCAGCTTTAATGGCTGACCTCTCAGTCGCTGCGGTCTGATGACCGTGGCGGCGCTCCCGTACTGGCGGCTTTCCAGTTTCTATCTGTTCTATTTCGCCTTGCTCGGTTCGACAGCGCCGTTCCTGGCGCTGTACTTCGATCACCTGGGTTTTTCTGCCGCGCGCATCGGCGAGTTGGTGGCGATCCCGATGCTGATGCGTTGCGTCGCGCCGAACATCTGGGGCTGGCTCGGGGACTACACCGGCCAGCGCCTGGCCATCGTGCGCTTTGGCGCGGTCTGCACGCTGCTGACGTTTTCGCTGATTTTCGTCAGCAAAACCTACGCCTGGCTGGCGATGGTCATGGCGTTGCATGCGTTCTTCTGGCACGCGGTGTTGCCGCAGTTCGAAGTCATCACCCTGGCGCATCTGAAAGGGCAGACGTCCCGTTACAGCCAGATCCGCTTGTGGGGTTCCATCGGTTTCATCATCACCGTGGTCGCGCTCGGTCGCTTGTTCGAATGGCTCAGCCTCGACATCTACCCGGTGGCGTTGGTGTTGATCATGGCCGGGATCGTCGTCAGCAGCCTGTGGGTGCCGAACGCGCAACCGGTCCAGAGTGAAAAACTGGCGGCTGACGGGTTTCTCAAGCAGTTGCGCAGCCCCGGTGTGCTGGCGTTTTACGCGTGCGTGGCACTGATGCAGATGAGCCACGGCCCGTATTACACCTTTCTGACGTTGCACCTTGAGCGATTGGGTTACAGCCGTGGCTTGATCGGTCTGCTCTGGGCAGTGGGCGTGGTGGCCGAAGTGTTGATGTTTCTGGCCATGAGCAAGATCCTTGCGCGCTTCTCCGTGCGCCGGGTGCTGCTGGCGAGTTTTCTGCTGGCGGCGCTGCGCTGGTTGCTGCTGGGGTCGCTCGCTGAATTTTTATCGGTGCTGCTGTTTGCCCAGGTATTGCACGCGGCGACGTTCGGCAGCTTTCACGCCGCTGCCATCCAGTTCGTGCAACGTAGCTTCGGTGCGCGCCAGCAAGGGCAGGGCCAGGCGTTGTACGCGGCATTGGCCGGCACCGGCGGCGCACTGGGCGCGTTGTACTCCGGCTACAGCTGGAATGCCCTCGGGGCCTCGTTCACCTTTAGTATTGCCAGTCTGGCAGCCTTCGCGGCTGCCGTTATCATTGCCACACGTATGCAAGAGGACCGGCCATGAGCCTGACCCGTGAACACCTCGCCCAGGAAATCATCGACGCCGGGCGTTTTTTGTATGGCCGCGGCTGGTCGCCGGCCACCAGCAGCAACTATTCGACCCGGCTGTCGCCGAGCGAAGCCTTGCTGACCGTGTCCGGCAAGCACAAAGGCCAGTTGGGCATCGACGATGTGCTGGCCACTGATCTGTCGGGCAACAGTCTGGAACCGGGCAAGAAACCGTCCGCCGAAACCTTGTTGCACACCCAGCTCTATAGCTGGCGTGCGGAGATCGGCGCGGTGCTGCACACCCATTCGGTGAACGCCACGGTGCTGTCACGCCTGACGCCGGAAGATTTCATCGAGTTCGAAGACTACGAACTGCAAAAAGCCTTCAGCGGCATCTCGACCCACGAATCCCGGGTGCGCGTGCCGATTTTCGACAACGATCAGGACATTGCGCGCTTGGCCGCCAAGGTGCAGCCTTGGCTGGACGCCCATCCCGATTGCGTCGGCTATCTGATTCGCGGTCACGGCCTCTACACCTGGGGCGCCCGCATGAGTGATGCGTTGCGGCAGATCGAGGCCTTTGAATTTTTGTTCGAGTGCGAGTTGAAGACGCGTTCGATCCTAAACCGTTAAGGAGTTGCCCTGATGAGCAGCCTGTCCGTCTACCATGTCTCAAGCCCTGACATTCCGAACAAGGTGCTGACCCATTTCGAAGACATCGCCTCGACCCTGGCCGAGCAAGGTGTGCGCTTCGACCGCTGGCAAGCGGCGGCGAAAATCCAGCCCGGCGCCAGTCAGGAAGAAGTGATTGCCGCGTACCAGGAGCAAATCGACAAGCTGATGACCGAACGCGGTTACATCACCGTCGATGTGGTCAGCCTGAACAGCGATCATCCGCAAAAAGCCGAATTGCGCGCCAAGTTCCTCGACGAGCACCGCCATGGCGAAGACGAAGTACGATTTTTCGTCGCCGGCCGTGGCTTATTTACCCTTCATATCGACGATTATGTCTACGCCGTGCTCTGCGAGAAAAACGACCTGATCTCGGTGCCGGCCGGCACGCCGCACTGGTTCGACATGGGCGAGCATCCGCATTTCGTTGCGATCCGGCTGTTCAACAACCCGGAAGGCTGGGTGGCCAATTTCACCGGCGACGACATCGCCAGCCGCTTCCCGCGTCTTGAGGACTGAGTCGATGCCGATCAAAGCGATTCTCACCGACATCGAAGGCACCACCAGCGCGGTGAGTTTTGTGTTCGAGGTGCTGTTTCCCTACGCCGCCAAACACCTGCCGGACTTCGTTCGCCAGCACGCCGCGCGCGCCGATGTGGCGGAGCAACTGCACGCCGTGCGCCGGGATAGCCATGAGCCGGACGCCGATGTCGAACGCGTCATCGAGATACTCCTCGGCTGGATCGCCGAAGACCGCAAGGCCACGCCGCTCAAGGCGTTGCAAGGTATGGTCTGGGAGCAGGGCTATCAGGCCGGGCAGTTGAAAGGTCACGTGTACCCGGACGCCGTTGAAGCGCTCAAGCGCTGGCATCAGCAGGGTTTCAAACTGTTTGTTTATTCCTCGGGTTCGATTCAGGCGCAAAAACTGATCTTCGGCTGCTCCGAGGCGGGGGATTTGTCGCCGTTGTTCAGCGGCTATTTCGATACCACGTCGGGACCCAAGCGTGAAGCGCAGTCGCACCAGCGCATCACCCAGGCCATCGGCCTTGAAGCAGCGCAGATTCTGTTCCTGTCGGACATCGTCGAAGAGCTGGACGCGGCGCGCACGGCGGGTATGGCAACCTGCGGACTGGCACGTGAAGGCGGGGAATTGGCAGGGCATGTGACCGTGGACAGCTTCGCTCCTACAAGGGCTGGTTTGCGGCGTTGAAACGGTTTATGCCGAGTGATACGTCGGCAGCGCAAAGCGCTGTTGGCTTTGCAGCATGGAGATCTGCGGCAATTCGCTGGCCTGTTCGGCCAGGTCACGGCGGATCGCACTGATCACCCACGACAGCTGATCACCGGCATGCAACTGCTGGTAGGAAACCGAGCGCTTGAAGACTCTGCCTTCACTGCTGCGCAAGGTCAGCAGAATGCCACCGTCGGGACGTGGCTGGGTGGTGACTTCGAAGTTGGAGAACAGGGACGAAAATTTTTCCTGGATCAGGTTCATGTCTATCAGCTCCGTAAGCGCTTGAATTGCAAGCATGCAGAGGTAGTTGCAGTGATTGTGCCAGCACCTGATTTTTTAAAAATCGTTATAAATCAATAAGTTAATTTAAAGCCAATTTTTTGCTTTCGTGCAATCTGCATGAATGGCCATCGTGCATCCTGCATTTTGCGGGGTCGATGTCGGTTCGATGGAACCATTCACATCCTCCGGGTTCGCGTTTTTCGCGGATACAAAACATTTCAAAAACCGCGTGTACAGCTCAAGAACCGTTGACGTATTTTCGGGCTCAATCACCGTCGCCCGACAATAAAAAGATCGAACGGGAGCACCCATGAGCCGCACGACGAACGACACGATTACCTGGGGCATGATGCTCCGCAAGCTGCCGTCCATTGCCAAAGCCATCCCCCGGGTGGTGAAAGGCATGAAGG
The DNA here is from genome assembly GCF_019946615.1 of Pseudomonas sp. BF-R-01. Lineage (NCBI taxonomy): Bacteria > Pseudomonadati > Pseudomonadota > Gammaproteobacteria > Pseudomonadales > Pseudomonadaceae > Pseudomonas > Pseudomonas sp. BF-R-01. The sequence goes on along the minus strand of NZ_JAGYFX010000092.1, from coordinate 3,106 downwards.
CCGCCAACGTCAAGGACCCGACCCAACCGTGTGGCCTGGGCTGGAGCTTCGAACAAGCGACATTGCGCAACCCCGCCGGCCCCGCCTTGCTGCAGGGCGCGGTGGTGCTCACGTACTCGCAAGTCAATCAATGGGCCAATCGCATCGCCCATCACCTGATTGCTCAAGGCATCGGCAAGGGCGACGTGGTCGCGGTGTTCATCGAAAACCGCCCGGAGCTGTTGGTGAACATATTGGCGGTGGCCAAGGTCGGGGCGATCAGTGCCTTGCTCAACACGTCTCAAACCCGCGATACCCTGGCCCACAGCCTGAACCTGGTGGCGCCGGCAGCGATCATTGTTGGTGAGGAACTGGTGCCGGCGTTTGCGGCAGTGCGCGAACGGGTCTCGATCGACGCGGCGCGCACCTGGTTCGTCGCCGACCAGGACACCTACCGCCAACCGGGCATTGCCCCCGACGGTTTCATCAACCTGATGACCGCGATTGCCGACAGCCCCAGCGACAACCCCGTCAGCAGCCAGCAGGTTTTTTTCGACGACCCGTGTTTCTACATCTACACCTCGGGCACCACCGGGCTGCCCAAGGCCGGGGTGTTCAAACACGGCCGCTGGATGCGCAGCTCGGCCAGTTTCGGCTTGATCGCACTGGACATGCGCCCCGAGGACATCGTCTATTGCACCTTGCCGCTGTATCACGCCACCGGGCTGTGCGTGTGCTGGGGCTCTGCCATCAGCGGCGCCTCGGGGTTTGCCATCCGCCGCAAGTTCAGCGCCAGCCAGTTCTGGAGCGACGTGCGCAATTACCGCGCGACCACCCTCGGTTACGTCGGCGAATTGTGCCGCTACCTCGTGGATCAACCGCCCAGCGCCGAGGACAACCAGCACGGCGTGACGAAAATGATCGGCAACGGCCTGCGCCCCGGCGCATGGCACGAATTCAAGACACGCTTTGGCGTGAACCACATCTGCGAGTTGTACGCGGCCAGCGACGGCAATATCGGTTTCACCAACATCCTCAACTTCGACAACACCGTCGGGTTTTCCCTGATGTCCTGGGAGCTTGCGGCCTACGACCATGACAGCGGTGCGCCGACGCGTGACGCCAACGGCTTCATGCGCAAGGTGGCCAAGGGTGAGCAGGGGCTGTTGCTGGCGAAGATCGACGACAAGGCGCCGCTGGATGGCTACACCGATCCGCAGAAGACTGAAAAAGTCGTGCTGCACGACGTGTTCGAGAAGGGTGACCGTTACTTCAACACCGGTGACCTGCTGCGCAACATCGGTTTTGGTCACGCGCAGTTCGTCGACCGCCTGGGGGACACTTATCGCTGGAAGGGTGAAAACGTCTCGACCACCGAGGTCGAAAACATCCTGCTGCAACACCCGAACATTTCCGAAGCCGTGGCTTATGGCGTGGAGGTCCGCAACACCAACGGGCGCGCCGGGATGGCGGCGATCACACCCGCCGAGTCCCTGGCGACCCTGGATTTCAGCGAGCTGCTGGCCTTCGCCCGTGAGCAAATGCCAGCGTATGCGGTGCCGCTGTTCCTGCGGGTGAAAGTGAAGATGGAGACCACCGGCACCTTCAAATACCAGAAGACCCGGCTCAAGGACGAAGCCTTCGACCCTGGCAAAACCGGCGACGACCCGATCTATGCCTGGTTGCCGGGGACCGACACTTACGTGCAGGTCGACGAACAATTGCTGGCGGATATTCACGGCGGCAAGTACCGCTATTGATTGTGGCTATGGCGTGCCTTGAGAAAAAACAAGTGACAGTGTCGGGGGCGCTCGGGAAACTGTCGGCTTTGCGAATAACTGTAAGTGGAGTTTCCAATGTCCGATCAAAGCCGCCAGATGACCCCCGAAGAAGCCGCCGAATTTGCCGAACAGGTTTTCAACAAGGCGCGCGAGGGTGATGCGGCGATGATGGCTGCGCTGCTGACCAAAGGCCTGCCGCCGAACCTGCGCAACCACAAGGGTGACACGTTGCTGATGCTGGCCGCTTACCACGGCCATGTGGACACGGTGAAAGTGCTGCTTGAGCACAAGGCTGATCCGGAAATCCGCAACGACAATGGCCAAAGCCCGATTGCTGGCGCGGCGTTCAAAGGGGACCTGGCGGTGGTCAAGGCGTTGGTCGAGGGCGGTGCGCTGGTGGAAGGTGCTTCGTTTGACGGTCGCACGGCGTTGATGATGGCGGCGATGTTCAACCGCGTGGAAATCGTTGATTACCTGATTAGCAAAGGGGCCGATCCGAAGGCCAAGGATGCCAATGGGGTTTCGGCGTTGGATGCTGCGAAAACGCTGGGTGCGGTGGATACCGTTGTGCAATTGGAGAAACTGCTGGGCTGATTGAGCGGAAGGCCCCGGAACCCCTGTAGGAGCCGGCTTGCTGGCGATGGCGGCCTGATAGTCGATCATTTTTTTTGTCGGAGTACATATCCATTTCTGCGGTAGCGGCGGCTATTGGTTCCGCTCTTACAGCGGGTCACTTGGAAAAGCGCCAAGTAACCAAGCGCTTTTGCCCCTTTCGTTCGGTGCCTCGCCTAGGCTCGGCATACCCTCGCTCCGGTCCTGCTCCGTGGGCCCGCCGCGATCGGCCATCCCTGGCCGTGCGCGGCTAACCCGGCATCCATGCCGGGTTGCCCACTGCGCAGAACCTGCGCTCGGCCTCTCGAGGGGGCGACTACCGCCACAGCCGCCGAGGCGGCCTGAAAGCCGACCTGGCTCTTCGGTCGTGCACGTGCTCTCGCATTGTGGTGGCCGCACTAATTTCGGACATTTACGCATTCCCCTGTAGGAGCCGGCTTGCTGGCGATGGCATCCGTCCAATCAATAAACAGGTGACTGACCCACCGCTATCGCCAGCAAGCCGGCTCCTACAGTTGATCGTATTCATCCAAACGCATCTGCATTGCCCTTGTAGGAGCCAGCTTGCTGGCGATGGCTTCCGTCCAGTCGAAAAGGAGGGTGACTAACCCACTGCTATCGCCGGCAAGCCGGCTCCTACAGTTGATCGTATTCATCCAGACGCATCTGCATTTCCCTTGTAGGAGCCAGCTTGCTGGCGATGGCGTCCGTCCAGTCGAAAAACAGGGTGACTG
>NZ_JAGYFX010000091.1:0-24629 GCF_019946615.1 Pseudomonas sp. BF-R-01 | reverse complement strand
GGTTGGGGGACATTGCTTATCGGTATGGGTATCAGCGGTTTGATAGCCAGATCATGTTGACGGTGATTGTGTTGCTGGTGGTGTTGGTGGCGGTGATTCAGTTGGGTGGGGATCGGTTGGCTCGGGGGTTGAACAAGCGCTGAAGCAAATGAAGGACCTCAACGAGGGGAGCAGTTCGCAAACACCTGCCCCTCCCGTTCAAGCAATAAATAACTAGCTGTCACTTCGCATATAGCTGACCCAATCGGTGGCCAAGAGATCGGAAAAATGAAGTTTTTTTGGTCTTATTCTGAACGAGTGGACGTGTGACTCGGCTGGTGCCAATGGACGGTTGCACGGGCTCAGCCAATGGTTTGGCAAGTCCCAACATAGATTCTTCATTGTAGATCTGCTGGGCAGTCTTCCCTTCAGCCTCCATCTTGAAAATGATCTTCAGGCCTTCACTTTCGCCAAATTTCGCTTTGGCGGCGTCCCAGACACCTTGTTCTTTCAGGTAGGTGATCAAGCCGTTGAAATCTCGCTTGTACGTGTTCACCAGGCGCGCATACGTTTCGGGCGAGTCAATAGAATTGATTCGAAGTGTTGAATCAAACGACGAGCTCTCGGGAATCGGGGCATAGCTCACTGATTGTTGCTGCGGAGCAATCTCGCGAATCATCGCCTCAACGTCAATTGAGGATTCGGGTTTGTAGTGGCCGGAATGATTGTCGAAGATGAATTTTGATGAATCGTGTTCGTCGATTTTCAACCGTCCGGCAAAAACTGGAAGGCCCATCTCGGGCTGGATGCCCATGTGCTGATAATGCATGTTGGCAAATAGACGCAGCTTGCCGCCCTGATCACGAAATGCAGCAATGGCATGTCCGAAAGATGATGGGTACCACTCGGGATCCGCCCCCTTGATCACGTCCATTCCTCGGGTAAAAACCGCGTCGGTTCTCATGAACGTGTTTTTCTCTTGATCCCACATCAGCTCCTCGAACCATCCAGTGCCAATATCTTTATTCATTAGGTTGACGATATCGGCGATAAAAATATCGACTGGAATCGATATCGTGCCTTGCCAGTCGTAGAAGTTAATCGGGTTGTTCCTCACCATCGCATAGCGATTCAGCCCATCCTTGTCTCCTGCCGGGTCTGGGCACATCCAACGCTGCAACCACGGCGCGTAATACCGGAATCCGTAGTAATAGAGCCCTGTCGCATCCCGCTCTTTGCCGGAATAGCGAATCGTTTTGTACTTCGCCACCAACGCATTTTTACCAGCCCAGCATGCGGTGCCGCCGAAGGCGTAATAGTGTTCCTGGGTCAGCACGCCGGCTTCGTGATTCAACTCCAACGTACTGGAACCGAGATGGTCGCAGAGGCTGTAGCGCAATTGATCGGCATGCGTTCCTTCGGGCCAGTGCAAGGCCCGAACGCTGCAACGTCCTGCTTCAATGCTGATGACATGGCGCTCTTCGCCATCGGACTGGCGGTGGAGTTCCAGGCCGGGCAGGTAGCGGACTTCAGTACGTCTTGTCCGGCCACTGGTCTGGTTGAAATGCACCTTGCGCAGCCGATGGCCGGGGCGGTCGTAGGCGTAGCCTTCGTAATCGTCGGGTTCATCGCCGCGCTTGACCAAGGTCACCCGGCTTAACTGGTTGCGGATGTCCCACGTCATGGTTTGGCCGCGCTGCAACTCCAGCTGATTCCCGCAGGCATCGAAACCTGACTCGATGTCGGATTCTTCTGGCAGGGAACCATCGTCCCGCTGCGCCAGACTTCGGTTGCTTCGGGCGGAGGTGAACATCGAGAAACCGGGCGCACCGCTATGGTGGCGGGTGATCAGATTACCCGCCGCGTCATACTCGAAGCGTTGGGTGTAATTGCGTCGCTGATTGGGGTCCAGTGGTGTGGGCAGCAAGTCCGGCAGAGCCGGTCCGTGGCTTGGGTTGGCGACTTCCCAGCCTTTGGCTTCGACCAGTTGGGACAGGCTGTCATAGCGGTAACGATTGATCGGTTCGATGCGCTGGTTGTTGAACCAGGTAACGGCATGGGCCTTGTCTTCCAGCTTGATGATGTTGCCCGCCGGATCGTAGGTGTAATTCAGGTCCTGCAACATCTTCTGACTTCCGACGGCGGCCACCAACCGAATCAACCGACCGTCATCGGCACCGTACTCGGCTTGCGTTTTCACACCGTTGCCAGCGATTTCGCTTTCGACTTGGTCGTGGGCGTTGTAGCGAATGTCGCTGACCAGGCATTGCGGTTGTCTGCCCTCTCCAGCCATCAGCAGCCAGGTTTCACTCAGCTTGCCTGCCACGTCATAGGCAAAGGTACGGTGATTGCCCATGGCATCGGTCTGGCGCTGAATCTCGCCCGTGGGAGAGAAGACGTGCCGCGTGACGAACGACTGATCTTCCAGCAACGCGTCCCGAGCCTCTAACTCGCTGGGCCAATCGGGTGGTTCAAGGTCGATCAGGAAGCATTGGTTTTCACTCAATTGCGAACCGGCCAAACCGTAGTCGGGGACGAAGCGGGTACTGGCTGGATTGTCATGACGGATCACCGCTGCACATTGGTTATGCACAGCGAATGCCGGGGCAGAGCCGCCGTAGGTCAATCGCTCAACCACGTGCGGTAGTGCGTCAGCGGCCTGTTCCGTAACGGCTATCGGACGTTGCTGATCGTCATAGGCGATGTGACGCTGACTGCCTCTGGCGTCCCAGAACGATCGCAGCGAACCGGCCTGATTCAACAGGCTCAGTTGCCAGCCGGCATCGACGCTGTCCGTCAGCAACGATTGGCCACTCAACCCATGGATTGTCGTCAGATTCGGCTTCTGCGCAGACGCCCATAAACGGGGATCCCACGACTCGACCAAACGCCCCGCAGCATCGAAGCCTTGCCGGGTGATGCGCGAAGTAATGACGCTCTCGTCCGGGTGCCGGCAATAGCCCACGCCGCGAATTGCCAAGGCTCGCGGGTCCATGACCGACAGCGTCGGTGTGTGTGGGTGAGCGTTCACGGTATCGACGGTCCTTCGCTCGAGTGGAGATAAGACTGAGCCTTTTTTGGCCGGGCCGATACTGTAAGAAGTAACAGGTAGCCGCACCGAGACTGTTGGGGGGGGCGGAGGTTGAACAAGCGCTGAATAAAGGTTAGCGGTAGGAAATTAACTACAAGTCGGGAAGTTTTCCCACAGAGAAATCAGCACTCCTACAAGGCCAATCCCTTTCATTTGCAGGACGTTTCCTAGATGATTCCGCACGCTTGCGCCTGGCAAATCCGCTGGCTAGTCTCGGTCCGTCACTGCTCATCAGTGATCGGGATTAGTAGCCCGGATCGATAGGTGCATAGCGTGTTCATGATCATGTCTGGCAATTTGCCGGATGCTGAATATGGTGGCTGTGCGTGGGGCACCTTTGGGTGCGCCGGTTTGCCTATTGACCGGTCTACTAACCTGCGCGCAGCCGCCACCCATCGTTTTAGTAGGCGAAAAGTGACGGCTCCCATGTATCAATAGGAGCAACACAAGTGAAAAAACCAGTCCCCGATCCACCTCCCGAAACCTCAAGCAAAGACAACGACGATCCGCTTAAAGGTCGTTCAGCGCTTTACCACGCAATCGATTTTTACCTCACCCGCGAACATACCGGCGCACCGGACGAACTGCGCTTCTACAACGTCAGCCAGGACGTGAACTTCGAAGACACGCAACTCTATGTCGCCGACCTTCTGCGCTGCGCCTCGGTCACCGCTTATCGGTGTGGCGATCAACTGAAAGGGGCCGACAGGGCCATGGTGTTCTCTATTTGGCATTTGCTGGAAATTGCCAAGGCGATGGTTGACCGGTCCATTGAATGTCTGGGGATGAAGCACACCGGAAACAGGCCTGAATAATCGGTCGACAGTTAAATCGCCTTCGCGGGCAAGCCTCGCTCCTACAGGTTTCTAACCATCCAGAAGATCACGCGAAACCTGTAGGAGCGAGCCTGCTCGCGATGGGCTGCGAAGCAGCCCCAGACCTGATGGCGTATATTCGGCAAATCCCAATTGCCTGCGCAGCCCGCCATGAAACAAACCCCAGACGACCTTGAGAAAATCACCTCCACCACCCTCGGTCATTACAACTCGGTGGCCGAAGGTTTTCGCGAAGGGACGCGCGATCACGATGTCAGCCAGAACATTGATGCGCTGCTGCGGCATATTCAGGGTGAGCCGCCGTTCGACATCCTCGACTTTGGCTGCGGGCCGGGGCGGGATTTGCAGACGTTCACGCGCATGGGCCACACCGCGGTCGGCCTCGACGGTTCGGAAAAGTTTGCGCAAATGGCGCGTGAAGACAGTGGTTGCGAGGTGTGGCAGCAGGATTTTCTGAAGCTTGATTTGCCGGCTGAACGCTTTGACGGGATTTTTGCCAACGCGGTGCTGTTTCATATTCCGCGTCAGGAATTGCCACGGGTGTTGAAGGAATTGCGCGGGGCGTTGAGGCCGGGTGGGGTGTTGTTCAGTTCCAATCCGCGTGGTGAGAATCAGGAGGGGTGGAATGGGCCGCGGTATGGGGCTTATCACGATCTTCAGGCGTGGCAGGATTTGCTGACCGCGGCGGGGTTTGTGGAGTTGGAGCATTACTACCGGCCGGCGGGGTTGCCGCGGGAGCAGCAGCCTTGGTTGGCGAGTGTCTGGCGTAGGGTATAAGGCTCCCAGACCTGCGGTGGCTGAGCTAAAGCCATCGCGAGCAGGCTCGCTCCCACAGGGAACCGGGTCTGCCAGAGCGACTCGTTCCACTGTGGGAGCGAGCCTGCTCGCGAATAGAGCGCGAAGCGCTCTGCTTTACCGGGCCTCTTTTTTCGGCTCGCGAATCTTGTACCAGGCCACATACAGCGCCGGTAAAAACAGCAGCGTCAGCAACGTCGCGATGATGATGCCGCCGATCATCGCGTAGGCCATCGGCCCCCAGAACACTTCCCGGGCAATCGGGATCATCCCCAGGCTCGCCGCCGCAGCCGTCAGCAGAATCGGCCGGCGACGGTGTTCCGTGGCTTGCGCCACCGCATCCCACGGTGACAGCCCCTCTTTCTCCAGGGCGTCGATCTGCGTCACCAGAATCACCGAGTTGCGGATGATGATGCCGATCAACGCCAGAATCCCCAGGATCGCCACGAAGCCCATCGGCGTGCCGGTGGGAATCAGCGCCAGCACCACGCCGATCAGGCCGAGCGGCGCGACGCTCGCCACCAGGAACAGCTTCTGCACGCTGTGCAACTGGATCATCAGGAAGGTCGCCATCAGGAACAGCATCAACGGCACCACCTTGGCAATCGGCCCTTGTGCCTTGCCGCTTTCCTCAACCGTACCGCCCGTGGCGACCTTGTAGCCCACCGGCAAAGCGGCGGCGAATTTGTCGATCTCCGGCTTCAGTTGCTTGACCAGATCGGTCGGCTGAATCTCGTCGCGCACCGCAGCCTTGATGGTGATGGTCGGCTTGCGGTCGCGACGCCACACCAGCGGCTGCTCAAGTTCATAGCGCACGGTGGCGAAAGCCAGCAGCGGAATCGAGGTGCCGCTGGGCGTGACGATCTGCAGGTTCTGCAACGTTTCCGGCGTACCGCGCTCCGCGTCCACCGCGCGGCCCACGACGTTGATCAGGTAGATATCGTCATCGACCTGCGTCACCGGCGCACCGACGACGATGCTGTTCATCAGGTTGGCCACGTCTTCCGACGACAACCCCAGTTGCCGCACCTTGTCCTGGGCGATGTCGATGCGCAGGACTTTGCCCGGCTCGTTCCAGTCGTAAATGATCTCGCCGATGTGCGAGTTCTTGTCCAGCTCGGTGGCCAGGGCGATGGCGTGTTTGCGCACCTGGTCGATGTCCTTGCCGCTGACCCGGTACTGGATCGGCCGCCCGACAGGCGGGCCCATTTCCAGCGCCTGGACGTAACTGCCAATGCCGACGAAATCCTTGCGCAAGCGTTCGCGCAAACGCTGACTCAGGGCTTCTCGCGATTCCAGGCCCTTGCTGACGATGACCAATTGCGCGTAGTACGGGTTTTGCAATTGCTGGTCGAGCGGCAGGTAGAAACGGATCGCGCCTTCGCCGATGTAGGTGCTCCAGCGCACGATGTCCGGGTCGTCCTTGAGCGTCGCTTCGAGCTTGTCCACGGCTTTGCGGGTTTCGGCAATCGAAGCGTTTTGCGGCAGGTTCAGGTCGACGAGAATTTCCGGCCGGTCGGAGGACGGGAAGAACTGGTTCTGCACGAACTGCATGGAAAACACCGACGCCACGAACAAGGCAATGGTGATGCCGATGGCCCACCAGCGATTGCGCATGGACCAGAGCATGCCGTAATTGAAGGCGCGACCGATGCGACCAGGTTCTTCATCGTGAGGTTTCACGTTGGCGCTGAGGATGTGTACGCCGATCACCGGCGCGAACAACACCGCGACAACCCACGACACCAGCATCGCCACGGCAATCACCGCAAACAGCGTGAAGGTGTACTCGCCCGCCGAACTGGCGTTCAGGCCGATCGGTACAAAACCGGCCACCGTCACCAGCGTACCGGTGAGCATCGGGAACGCGGTCGAGGTGTAGGCGAACGTGGCCGCCTGCTCCTTGGTTTCACCCATCTCCAGCCGGGTGACCATCATCTCGACCGTGATCATCGCGTCGTCCACCAGCAGGCCGAGGGCGATGATCAGCGCGCCGAGGGAAATCCGCTGCATGGTGATGCCGCTGTATTCCATGAAGACGAAGACCATCGCCAGTACCAGCGGAATAGAACACGCCACCACTAGCCCGGCACGCACGCCGAGACTGACGAAGCTGACCACCAGCACGATCACCACCGCTTCGAACAGCGCGCTGGTGAAGCCGCCAACGGCTTTTTCCACCACAGCGGCCTGGTCGGAAACGTTGTACACACCGACGCCCACCGGCAAATCGGCGGTCAGGTCGATCATGCGCTGGTGCAGCGCCTTGCCGAAATCCTGAATGTTGCCGCCCTTCTTCATGGCAATGGCCAGGCCGATGGCCGGATGGCCGTTGTAGCGAAACTCCGGGGTTGCCGGGTCGACATAACCCCGACTGATGTCGGCAATGTCGGCCAGGCGATAGAAACGATCGTTTAGCCGCAGGTTGACGTTTTCCAGGTCTTTCTCGGACGCGAACTGCCCGGTGGTGCGAATGGAAATCCGCTCGGGACCGGCTTCAATGACCCCGGCCGGCGTCACGGCGTTTTGCGATTGCAGGCTATCCACGACCTGACGCTGATCGATCCCCAGCGCCGCCAGTTTGCGGGTGGAGAAGTTCAGGTAGAGCACTTCATCCTGCTCGCCGACCATCTCGACCTTGCCCAACCCCGGCACCTCACGAATCTCGGCGCGCACCTGCTCGACGTAATCGCGCAACTGGCGCATCGACAAGCCGTCAGCGGTAAAGGCGTACACCGAACCGAACACATCACCGAATTCGTCGTTGAACCCAGGCCCTTGCAGGCCCTTGGGGAACTGGCCGCGAATGTCGTTGATCTTCTTGCGCACCTGGTACCAGATTTCCGGGATGTCCTTGGCGCTGGTGGTGTCGCGCAGGTTCACGAAGACCGTGGACTCACCGGGCCGTGTATAGCTTTTCACATAGTCGAGGGAGTCGAGTTCTTCGAGCTTTTTCTCGATGCGGTCGGTGACCTGCTTGAGGGTTTCTTCCTGGGTCGCACCCGGCCAGCTGGACTGGATGACCATGGTCTTGATGGTGAACGAGGGGTCTTCCTCGCGGCCGAGGTTCATGTACGAGAACACGCCCATCAGCAGCGCGATGAACATCAAATACCAGACAAACGACTGATGCTTGAGGGCCCATTCGGATAAGTTGAAACTCCCTTTCATTGTGGGCTGTCCTCATCGATTTTCACTTTCTGCCCAGGCTTCAGGCTGTTCACACCGGCACTCACGACACGCTCGCCGGACTTCACGCCGCTGGCCAGGACCATGGTGGAATCGGTGCGGCTGATCAGGCTGATGTCACGCGGGGAAACGGTTTGGGTCTGAGGGTCGATGACCCAGATCCGCGATTTGCCATCGACCTCTTGCAGCGCGGTCAGGGGCAACTCGATTCGTGGCTTGATCGCAGAGCTGAGGGTGACGCTGATTGCCGTGCCCAGGCGAAACCCCGGTGGTGTGTCGGTCAGGGTCAGGCGGGCGCGCCGGGTGCGGGTGGCGCTCTGGGCCTGGGGTTCGATTTCGCGGACGATGGCGGTGGTGGTGATGTTCGGTTCCAGTTGCACGGCGACCTGAAACACCACATCCGCGGGCAACTGATCCACCAGCGTGTCGGGCAGGTCGATTACCGCTTCCTTGATGTCCGGCTGCGCCAGGGTCACCACTTGCTGGCCGGCGGTCACCACTTGCCCGGCTTCGGCGTTCCACGCGGTGACGATGGCTTTGTGGTCGGTGCGCAACTCGACATAATCGAGTTGGTCCTTGGCCTGATCGACCGCCGCCTTCGCTTGATCGAGGGAAGCCTGAGTGGTTTTCAGATCGGTCTGGGCGATGTCCAGTTGCGCCTGCGCACCGACCCCGCGATCGAACAGCTCCTGCTGACGCCGGGCGTTGGCCTGGGCGTTGATCAGTTGTGCCTGAACCTTCGCCAGATCGCCCTGAGCCGAGCGCAGCTGGTTTTGCTGATCGGTGGGATCGAGGGTCGCGAGCAAGGCGCCCTTCTCGACCTCGGCGCCGACATCGACGTTGCGACTGGCGATGCGCCCCGGTACGCGGAAGCCGACATTGGTTTCGTATCGGGCCTGGATGCTGCCGGCGAAGCGGCCGAGACTCTCCTCGCCCAGCGCCTGGACCTTGATCGACAGCACCGGACGCACCGGCTCTGGCGGCGGTTCTTCTTTCGAGCAGGCCACCAGCAGCATTCCGGCGAACACCAGCAACACGCGCTTCATGGCTGGGCTCCCGCTGCTAAATCCTTGTAGGTGTTTTCGGCGATTTCCACTTTGACGCCGGGGTGCAGCAACTGACCGCCTGCAATGACGACTTTTTCGCCGCCCTTCAGGCCATCGCTGATGATGACTTTGCCGGTCAGGTAACGACCAACCGTCACCGTATGCAATTGCGCCTTGCCCTCGTCATCCACCAGCCACACGGCCGGTTCGCTGAGGTTTTTGGTCAGCGCCGACCATGGCAGTTCGATTGCGGCTTTGCTCGGCGTCTTCGCCGTGCCGCTGATCACCGAGCCAAGTTGCATGCCTTCCGGCAGACCGTTAAGGGTGACCTTGACCTGCACCGTACCGGTCTGCGCGGAAACGGCCGGGGTGACTTCCCGAACCGTGCCTGTGGTCTTGATGGCCGGGTTATCGAGCAAGCTCACCACAATCGTTTTGCCCTCAGGATCCTCTGTCAGCAGCGACTCGTAGACGTTGAACACCGCGTCGCGCTCACCGTCGCGCGCCAGGCTGAAAATCGGCATCGTGGCCTGCACCACCTGGCCGACTTCGGCCTGCCGGGCAGTGATCACTCCCGGCGCGTCGGCGATCAGCGCGGTGTAACTCAGTTGCTCGCGGGCGTTGGCCAGTTGCGCCTGGGCAGCCGTCAGCGCGCTCTGGCTGCTGCGCAATGCGGCCTGGGCAGAGTCGAACTCGCTTTGACTGGTGTAGCCCTTGGGCAGGAGTTTTTGCTGGCGGACGAAGGCGGCGGCGGCCTGTTTGACCCGCGCCTGCTCGGCGACGACCTGTGCCTGGGCCGAGTCGACATTGGTTTGCAGGTCTTTCGGGTCGAGCCTGGCGAGCACTTGCTTGGCCGACACCCGGTCACCGACATCGACCGAGCGCTGGATGATCTTGCCGCCGACACGGAACGACAGCTCTGTCTGGACGCGCGCCTGAACATCACCGGTGAGGGTCACGGACGCGGCGTAATTCGCGGCGTTGACGACTTGCACGAACACCCGCGGACGATCCTTTTCGACCTGGGGTTTTTCCCCGCAGGCCCCCAGCAGGACAAGAAGACTCAGGCCAACCACTCTTTTCAATCCGGGACCAGCCATGCAGACTCCTTTGCGTCGTACGAACGTGCCAATGGCGATACGACTGTGAGCTTAGAACAGGGTTCAACAGGTGCACAGGTTTGCTGCACTCATAGCAGTAAGGAAGCTTCCAATGCTCAAAACCCTCGCGGTGGCCAATTACCGCTCGATCAATAAACTGGTGATTCCACTGGGTCGTCTGAACCTGATCACCGGGCCGAACGGCAGTGGCAAATCCAACCTCTACCGGGCGTTGCGCCTGCTGGCGGAAACCGCTCAGGGCGGCGTGGTCAATGCGTTGGCCCGCGAAGGCGGCCTGGATTCGACCTTCTGGGCGGGACCTGAAACCATCACCCGGCGCATGCGCAACGGCGAAGTGCCGATCGAGGCGACCGTTCGCCACGGCGTCAAACGCTTGCGCCTGGGGTTTGCCGGGGACGACTTCGGCTACTCGATCAGCCTGGGGCTGCCCGATTCCAATGGTCATTTCATGTTGCCCGGGCACAGCACCCCCATTGCGTCACGGTTCAGCCTCGATCCGCAAATCAAGCGTGAATGCCTGTGGGCCGGGGCGCATTATCGTCCGGCGAGCCTGCTGGTGGATCGCGACGGCCCGATGATCCGCACCCGAGCCAACCGCAGCTGGGACGTGCTGGCTCAGCACACGCCGACTTTCGACAGCCTGTTCGATCAGGTTGGCAGCTTGCGGACCTCGCCGGAGGTGCTGGAGATGCGTGAGTTCATCCGCCGCTGGCGCTTCTACGATCACTTTCGCAGCGACGCCGACGCGCCGGTGCGTCAGCCACAACTGGGCACCCGCACCCCGGTGCTGCACCACGACGGCAGAGACCTGGCGGCAGCGTTGCAGACCATTATCGAGATTGGCGCCCCCGAAGCTTTGCGCAACGCCATCAGCGATGCATTTCCCGGTGCGCGTCTGCATATCGAGCCGCTGGCGGGCGGCCGGTTCGCCATTGAGTTTTATCAGGAAGGGTTATTGCGGCCGTTGTCGGCGGCGGAGTTGTCCGACGGGACGTTGCGCTACTTGCTGTTGGTGGCGGCGCTGCTGACGCCGCGCCCACCGACGCTGATGGTGCTGAACGAGCCGGAAACCAGCCTGCACCCGGACCTGTTGCCGGCGTTGGCGCGCTTGATTATCCGCGCGTCGGAGCAGTGTCAGGTGTGGGTGGTGTCCCATGCCCGGCGGTTGATTTCGGCGCTACAGGAAGATCCCGAGTGCAATTGCATCGTGCTGGAGAAAAATCTGGGCCAGACCGGGATTGTCGGGCAGCGGATGCTGGATGAGCCGGCGTGGCATTGGCCGGATTGAGCGGCGTCCGATAAACCGAATCGCGAGCAGGCTCGCTCCCACAGTTGACCGAGGTGTCCCGACGGACGTGGTCCAATGTGGGAGCGAGCCTGCTCGCGATGGCGGCGGTGAGACCGCCGCAAAAGTTAAAGAATCACCCCTGCCACTTCCCACCTTCGACAATCACGCTCTCAGGCTTGGTGTCATCGCTCAATTCCTTGCGCACATATTGGTCGTAAAGCTTGAGCAGATACTTCTCTTCACCCAGCTTCGCCAACTCGGCGTTCACCCAGTCACGCAGCTCGATGTTGCCTTTCTTCACCGCCGGCGCAATCGGCGCTTCTGCACCGAGTTTCTGATCCAGCACGCGGTAGCCAGGGTTCTGCTTGGCCCAGCTGAACAGCACCAGATTGTCCTGCGCATACGCATCGCCACGACCGTTGGCCAGGGCTTGCAGGGACTCGGAGTTTTTCTCGAACTTCAGCAGTTTCCAGTCCGGGTGATTCTTGGTCAGCCAGATATCCGCCGTGGTGCCGGTGGTGACGATGGTGGTGCGGGTCGCCAGGTCATCGAGGTTTTTCACTTCGCTGGCCTGTGGCACCAATGCCTGTACTGCGACTTTCAGGTTTGGATTGGTGAAGTCCACCGCTTCCTTGCGCTCCGGGGTCACGGTCATGTTGGCCAGGATCAGGTCGACCTTGTCACTTTGCAGGAACGGAATCCGGCTCGCCGGTTCCACCGCGACGAATTCGACCTTGTTTTCATCGCCGAGCAGATCCTTGGCAAATTGCCGACCGATGTCAGTATCGAACCCAACGTAACGCCCCGCTTCATTGACGAAACCAAACGGCGGCTTGTCGGTGAAAACGCCGACGATCAACTTGTCCCGCGCCTTGATTTTGTCCAGGTAGCTGGCCGGCGCAGTGCTTTCGCTGGCGACTTTCGGCTTCGCGGGTTCTTCGGTTTTGTTGCAGCCGGCCAGCAACGCGAGGCCGAGCAGCGGGAGTAGCAGTAGAGAAGACTTGGCAGTTTTCATGGCAGTTCCAGTTCCTTTGTTTGAGTCGTTTTGGGTAGTGCGGCGACGTAGGAGAACTTCTCCAGGAACTGCTGCGCTCGTGCGGTTTGCGGGTTCGTAAAGAAAATCTCGGGAGGGTTTTGCTCAAGGATTCGCCCGGCATCCATGAACACGATGCGGTCAGCCACGGCGCGGGCGAACGCCATTTCGTGGGTGACAATCAGTAGGGTCATGCCCTCGCGGGCCAATCCCTGAATCACTTCCAGCACTTCCTTGACCATTTCCGGGTCGAGGGCGGCGGTGACTTCATCGAACAACATGACTTTGGGGTTCATGCACAACGAACGGACGATGGCGATGCGTTGCTGCTGGCCGCCGGAGAGCTGGCGAGGAAAGGCGTCGCGCTTGTCCGAGAGGCCCACGCGCGCCAGCAGGGCTTCGGCCTGATCCCGGGCTTCGCGACGCTCGCGTTTTTGCACCTTGACCGGGCCGAGCAGCAAGTTGTCGAGCACGCTCATGTGCGGGAACAGGTGATAGCTCTGGAATACCATGCCGATCTGCTGGCGCACTTCGCGCCAGTCGGTGCCTTTGTCCAAAAGCTCACGGCCGGCAAATGTCAGGCTGCCGCTGTGCGCGACTTCCAACCCGTTGAGGCAACGCAACAGGGTACTTTTACCGCAGCCGCTGGGGCCGAGGATGACGATCACTTCGCCGGATTTCACGTGCAGGTCGATGCCATCGAGCACTTGTTGCTCGCCGAAAAACTTGTTGAAACCCTTGAACTCGATCAGTGCGCTCATGCTTGCGTCCAGCGCCGCTCCAGCACGCGCGAGGCGGCCGAGAGCGGGTAGCAGATGAAAAAGAAAAACAGGAACAGCGCGCCGTAGATCAGCACGGATTCGTAGGTGCGTTCGATGATCTGCTGGCCGACCTTGATCACGTCCACTACACCGATCAGCACCGCCAGGGAGCTGGTCTTGATGATCCGCGTGTAGACGTTGATGGTCGGCGGGGTCATGCGTTTCAGCGCCTGGGGCAGCAGCACGTAGCCGTAGAGTTGCGGGCCGTTCAAGCCGATCGACAGGCCCGCTTCACGCTGGCCGCGTGGCAATGAATGCAAGGCGCCGCGCACCACTTCGCCGACTTCGCTGGCGCCCCACAGCGACAGCACCAGCACCGCGCACCAGAAGCTCGGAATGCTCAGGCCGAAGAAAATCGGCAGACCGAAGAACAGCAGGTACAACCAGACCAATACCGGGATCGCCCGAAACAGCTCCAGATACACGCGCAAAATCGCGTTCAGCCATTTCGAATTCAGCGTACGCAAAACGCCGTAAAGCACACCGCCGACGGTGCTGATGGCGATGCTCAGAAAGGAAATCGACAGGGTTTGCGCAGCGCCCTTGCCCAGTTGCGGCAACGACACCCACAACAACTCAAGACCCGAACTGGCCATGCTGGAGCCTCCTTTCCAGACGGCTGAGCAGCAGCGACAGCGGCAAAAACAGCAGCACGCAAATCAGCGTCAGCACGGCGAGCATTTCGTAGGTTTTGTAGTAGAGCGCGATGTAGCTTTTGGTGGTGTAGAGAATTTCCGGGACCGCTACGGCCGAGACCACGGTGGTCTCTTTGAGCAGGAAAATGAAATTGGCGAACAGCGACGGCAGGCTGAGGATGCCGGCCTGCGGCAGGATCACGTAGCGCAGCAATTGCCCGTGGGACAAGCCGATGGAGCGACCGGATTCGAGCTGCGCCTGGGGCACCGCATCCACCCCGGCGCGCAGCACTTCCGTGAGGTAAGCGCCGCCCAGGAACGTCATGGTGATAATCGCCGCCGTGAAGCCTGACACCTTGATGCCCAGCGCCGGCAAGGCGAAATACACGAAGAACAGTTGAATGAGCAGCGGCGTGTTGCGCGCCAGTTCTACGTACAACCCGACCAGGCGTTGCAGGTAAGGCGTGCGGAACACCAGGATCGTCGCGTTGATCAAGGCCACCAGCAGCGAGGTGCCGATGGCGATGAAGCCTACCTGCAGCGTCACGCCCACGGCCTTGAGAAACGCCGGCAGGGTGCTGAGGATAAAAGCGTAATCGAAGTTCATTAAACATCCTGGACGCCGCTCGGTAAGCGACGGTGGCGCAGTCCATGGGCGGTGGATAACCTCCCGGCAGGCACCGACTTTAAAGGTATAAGAATCGGAATTTAAATACCGTTAAAGCATATTGATATCACGCAAAAAACTATCCGGTGAATTTGCCGAGAAGGAGGAAGACGACTATTTTCCTTTTCGCTGTAGGAAGGATCTTTTTTTCGAAATAGCCCTCCAAGGACGCACAGCTTTTTGGCCAGACTCCCGGCCGAACCATCACAAGGAAGAGAACATGGCTGACGTAAAAGTACCGCAACGGCTTGATCCGCAAGACATCGTGAAGCTGCTGGTGGCGTTGCGCAGGGCGTTGAAGGCCAGGGCGGCCTAAGCCTCCGGAGCACGCCTACCCCCTGTAGGAGCGAGGCTTGCCCGCGAAGGCGTCCTTCCAGAAAATCCGTGTCGTCTGGTTCGCGAGCAAGCTTCGCTCCTACAAGAGTGCGGTGTCTCCGTGATCTGTAGGAGCGAGGCTTGCCCGCGAAGGCGTCCGGCCTGATACACCGCGTTGTCTGATTCGCCAGCAAGCCGGCTCCTACAAGAGGCTCGTTCCTACATTTGGAATGTGCACGCGCAATAAAAAACGCCGACGCTATTGCTAGCCGTCGGCGTTCGAAACCTTGAAGGGGTTTGATGCTGCGTCCAATCAGAACGCCGGCAGTACGGCGCCGCTGTATTTCTTGGCGATGAAGGCTTTCACTTCCGGGCTGGTCAACGCCTTGGCCAGTTTCTGGATGGCTACGCTGTCCTTGTTGTCTGGACGAGCCACCAGGAAGTTCACGTAAGGCGAATCAGCACCTTCGATCACCAGCGCATCTTTAGCCGGGTTCAGACCTGCTTCCAGCGCGTAGTTGGTGTTGATCAGGTCCAGGTCAACCTGGTCCAGTACGCGCGGCAACATGGCCGATTCCAGTTCCTTGAACTTGAAGTTGTGCGGGTTCTTGGCGATGTCTTTCGGAGTAGCCAAAGCGTTTTTCGGGTCTTTCAACTCGATCAGGCCAGCCTTCTGCAACAGCAGCAGAGCACGACCGCTGTTGCTGCCTTCGTTCGGCAGAGCGATGGTCGCGCCATTTGGCAGGTCAGCCAGTTTTTTGTACTTCTTCGAGTAGCCACCGAACGGTTCAACGTGAACGCCGATCACGGTCACCAGGTTGGTGCCTTTGCCTTCGTTGAAGTTTTTCAGGTACGGCAGGGTCTGGAAGTAGTTGGCGTCCAGACGCTTCTGGTCAACTTGTACGTTTGGCTGAACGTAGTCGGTGAACACTTTGATTTCCAGATCCACGCCTTCTTTGGCGAGGGTTGGCTTGATCAGCTCCAGAATCTCGGCGTGTGGGACCGGGGTCGCCGCAATTACCAGTTTCTCGCCAGCCTGGGCCAGGCCCGCGGTCAGGGCAGCCGCCAATGCGGTGAACAACAGAACCTTTTTCATGCAGTGTCCTTATCGAAAATCACGGTCGTCATCGACGACGGCTTGTTTAGTACGAGTGCCAGTGAAGTGCTATCGCTGGCGTGAAGCGGACAATACCGGGATTTTTTATTCCCGAACAATATCTTTTATTCACTTTCATATTCCATTTTGTTCATACAGCTCTAACTCACGTGTTGGCTGCATTTCGCCGCACTCACCTGTAGGAGCGAGGCTTGCCCGCGAAGGCGTCCTTTCAGAAAATCCGTGTCGTCTGGTTCGCGAGCAAGCTTCGCTCCTACAAGAGCTCGGTGTGTTCGCGATCTGTAGGAGCGAGGCTTGCCCGCGAAGGCGTCCGGCCTGATACACCGCGTTGTCTGGATCGCCAGCAAGCCGGCTCCTACAAGAGTGCGGTGTTTTTGAGGAGTTGTTTCAGGGCGGCTTGTTCGGTGGCAGTGCCTTTGGTGAGGATGTGCCGGAGCTGCTGCTCGATCTGCGTCAGCGGCGCTGGTGCTTCGGGCAGGTTCAAATGTTCGGGCAGGATCTCGTCGCCAGTGCTGACCAGCAATGCAAAGTGGATGACGTTTTCCAGCTCCCGGGTGTTGCCCGGCCAGCTGTGCTGTTCCAGCAACTGCTGCGCAGCTTCGCTGATCAGCGGCACCGGCAGGTCCAGGCGCTGGCTGTAGATGCCCAGGAAGTACTCGGACAACGACAGGATATCGCCCACCCGCTCACGCAACGCCGGCAGTTCCAGCTGTCCTTCGCTGAGGTAGTGATAAAGCCGCTCATGGAATTTTCCGGCGGCCACGGCTTGCGCCAGATCAATGCTGGTCGCGGCCACGAGGCGCACGTCCACCGGGCTCGGTTGATGTGCGCCGACGCGGGTGACTTCGTGGTTTTCCAGTGCGGCGAGCAACTTGATCTGGATCGGCAGCGGCAAGTCGCCGATTTCATCCAGGTACAGCGTGCCGCCATTGGCCGAACCGAACCAGCCAGCACGACTGCTCGCCGAACCGGTGTAACTGCCAGCGGCATAACCGAACAATTCGGCGTCGGCATAGGTCGGGCTGATTGCGCCGCAATTGACCGACACGAACAACCCACCACGATCACTGGCGCGATGGATGTGCCGCGCCAGCAGTTCTTTACCACTACCGGTTTCGCCACGGATCAACACGGAGATCGAACGCGGGGCCAGTTGCTCCAGCTCGGCGCGCAATTGACGCGAGCGCGGATCGACGAACACCAGCGCCTTGGCGCGGATGCTCAGCGGACTTTTTTCTGCGTCGGGAAAGGTCAGCAGCGGCTGACCGAAGGCTTCAAAACTCATGGCAGACTCCCGCCCAAAACCGCCGGGAGACGGGGGGCGATGTTAAAAAAAGAAAAGGTTCAAGCGCGGCGCAGGGCGTGATGTTCCATGCGGTTTTGCAGGCGATACAGATAAGCAAAACCCTGCTCCCAGCGCTGATGACCGGACTTCACGTTGATGTGTCCGGCACCCGACAGTATTCCTGCCTCGGCGCCCCAGTTACGTGCCAGTTCCAGCGCACGCGGTGCGCTGACAGCGGCGTCGTTGTCGGAGCTGACCACCTGGCTCGGGAACGGTAAAAGGTTCGTCGGAATCGGCGCGAAGTTGCGCAAGGCTGGCGCGCAGGCCGGGCGCTCGACGTCTGCCGGTGCAACCAGCAAGGCACCGCGCACCTGACGCAAAAAATTCAGCGGGGCAGTGGCCGCCCAATGCGCGACCGTGATGCAACCCAGGCTATGGGCAATCAAAATCACCGGCGTGCTGTCAGCGGCAATCGCCTCGGCCAATGCCGCCACCCAGTCTTCACGACGGGGCGTCAACCAATCGGCCTGCTCCACCCGCGCGCTGTTCGGCAAGCTGTTCTGCCAGTGGCTTTGCCAATGATCTTCTGGCGATCCTTGCCAGCCCGGCACAATCAGATAGCGAATTGATTCGTTGCGCATGGGGGAACTCTCCTGCTGCGTGTCTGTTCCTGATCGAGTATAGGGAGGAGAGTTATATTCGTTAAGGAATAAGAAGCTATTTATTAAGACCCATAAAGAATATAAGAAGCACACGACCTGTAGGAGCCGGCTTGCTGGCGATAGCGGTGCGTCAGACAACATTTTCGTTGGCTGGAAGGACGCGATCGCCAGCAAGCCGGCTCCTACAGGACCGTGGGTTTTCTTGAGGCATAAAAAAGGGGCCGCACCCTGCCAAGGAGACGGCCCCGGAAAATCGAAAATCGGTCAGCGTGCGGTAATCACCGACAACTTGGTAATCCCTGCCCGCTCAATCGACGCCATGGCTCGCGCCACTTCGCCGTAATTCACCCCGTCGTCCGCCTGCAATTGCACACGCACTTCGGGATCCTTGGCCTTCGCCGACTTGAGGTTGAACTCCAGCAAGTCCGGCTGAATTTCGTCCTTGTTGATAAACAACTTCCCGGCACCGTCGATGCTCACGACCAGCGGGTCCTTCTGCTCCACCGGCGCCACGGCCTCGGTCTTGGGCAGGTTGATCGGGATCGCGTTGGTCAGCAGCGGCGCGGTGACGATAAACACCACCAGCAGCACCAGCATCACATCCACCAGCGGTGTCACGTTGATCTCGCTCAGCACCTCATCGCTGTCTTGCGTGGAGAAAGCCATCTCAGGACGCCTCCTTCACTTTCTGCGCGCTGCCCGATGCAGCGGTTTTATGCGCCGTCGGATGAATCAGCACACGGAACGAACTCTTCTGCGCCAGGCTGTAGAAGTCATGGGCGAAGTCATCCAGGTCCGCCGCCGTCAGTTTCAGACGACGCAAAAAGTAGTTGTAAACCAGCACCGCCGGTACCGCGACGGCGATCCCCACACCGGTTGCCACCAGCGCCGCGCCAATCGGCCCGGCCACGGTTTCCAGGCTGGCGGAGCCCGCTGCGCTGATTCCTTTCAACGCCTCCATGATTCCCCACACAGTGCCGAACAAACCAATGAACGGCGATGTACTGCCAATACTTGCGACCACCGCCAAACCTGTTTCCAGCGAGCGGCGCTCACGCACGATCTGCTGACGCAAGGCGCGCTCAAGACGATCCTGATGGTTGATCGCCTGGCTCAAATCCGCCGCTTGTGGCGCCTCCCCTACCTGTATTGCCGCATAGCCGGCCTGGGCCACTCGGGCCGCCGCGCCGGGCTGGGTCTCGGCCAGCTCTGCCGCCGAATCAAGGCTCGACGCCGCCCAGAACTGCTTATGAAACTTTCGGTCCTGCACCTTGAGACGGCCTAACTGCACGCCTTTGAGCAACGCCAGGCCCCAAGTGGCAACGGAAAAAACCACCAGCAGCCAAATCACCGCGCTTTCGATGGATTCAAGTGGAGATGCCAGTAACGTCATGATGAGTTCCTCGTGTAAACGTTTCGCGCGAATTTGGTTGCGGTTTAATGAAGCTTGAAATCGATGGGCACGCTGACCCAGCCGTCCTGGGCGACTTCACCCTGCTTGGCCGGCACGAAACTCCAACGTTTCACGGCATTGATCGCCGCCTCGTCGAGGGAATCGCGACCACTGCCTTTCTGGATCTGAATCTCACCAGTCTTGCCGTTGGCCAACACATGCACCCGCAATAACACCGTGCCTTCCCAACCGCGACGCACGGCTTGCGACGGGTATTCCGGCGCCGGGTTTTTCAGGTACGCGGCATTGGCCGAGGCAGGCGTCACCGGCGCGGGCGCCGGTGGTGCAGGTGGCACCGGGGCCGCGACAGGGGCTGCCGGTTGTGGCGGCGCAGGCGGTTGCGGGGCGACTTTTTGCACCGGTTTCGGTACGGGCTTGGCGACCGGTTTTGGCTTGGGAATCGGTTTCGGTGGCGGCGGCTTCACGGCCAGTTCGTCTTCCACCGGCGGCGGTGGCTCGACCACGGGTTGCACCGGCTGCGGTGGCGGCGGCTCGACCACGGGCGGCGCCGGACGCGAGAATTCAATCGTCATCGGCGGAATTTCCGGCGGCACGATCGGCAATGCCTTGGTCGGCTGCTGATTGACCCAATAGATGACTGCGCCATGCACCAGCAGCGCCAGCACACCGAGCAGAATCGTTTCCCGGCGACTCAGAATGCCCTTGGGCGCACGCTGCAAACGCAGTTGCCCCAAGGGCACTCGGTGCACCCGGCCGAGGTCGACCAACTCGCCACCTGGCGCCTGGCGCCACAGCACCTCGTGTGCGCTGGCGGCGGTCTGGACATTGCCCATTGCTTAACTCCCTGCGGTCTCTTTGCGGATAACCGAAACGTCGTGCCAGACATCCCCCGACGACGTATCGATGGGTGAATCATTGAGGCAGACGCTTATCTCAGAAAGTAATCTTTAAAGTTATGCATAGACCAAAAACGAATATAAAAGACCACCCATCGACTCCAGGCCTTGCCCGGCAAGGGCTGCGGGCAACAGGCTGAAATCACATGCTTTTAAGGCATCGAAAATATTCACCAAAGGCATGATTTCGGGACCATTTTCACGGCCACGAGGCCTTGGCACCGACAATCGGGCGGCAGGAACAACGCTCTATTGATATTCTTTTATCATCTAATAGTTATTTGATTGCTTCGTTGACGGAATAAGCGATTACCTTTAAAAAACCTCAACCACGCTCGTCGCACATGCCATCGAGGTCGTTTTAGGATGCCGGGAAAAACCTATGGATCTTCGTCAGCTGCGTTACTTCATTGCCCTCACCGAACACCGAAGTTTCGTACGGGCAGCCGACGCCATGGGCATCACTCAGCCGGCATTCAGTCGCAGTATTCAAGGGCTTGAACAGGAATTCGGCTGTGCATTGGTGGACCGTGGCAACAAGGACTTGCGCCCTACGCCGGAAGGTCAGGTGGTGCTGCAACATGCGCTGACGCTGGTACAGGGCGCCGCACTGCTCAACGCCGAAGTCACGCAAATGACCAAGCTCGACGCCGGTGAACTGCGGTTCGGCTGCGGACCGGCACCGGCGGTAAAACTGGTGCCGGATGCGGTGGCGCAATTCATCAGCGCCCACCCGAAAATACGCACCTGTTTTCAGGTGGATAACTGGGAAAAACTCAGCCGCGCCCTGAGCCGTGAAGAGATCGAATTTTTCATCGCCGACATCCGCCATTTCGAAGCGGATCCGAACTTTCAGACCCGAGCGTTGACACCCAAACGCGGTGTGTTTTTCTGCCGTCCGGGGCATCCGTTGCTGGCCAAGGAAAGCCTGTCGACCAACGACATGTTCGATTACCCGCTGGCGACCACGCAGATCCCGCCGGGTATTCGCAAACTGCTGGCGAACCTCAGTGGCCGGATCGATTTTTCACCAACCATCGAGACCGAGCATTTTCCGGCGCTGGCCAGGATCGTGCTGCAATCGAACGCCATCGGAGTAGGCACGGAGGAAGCGTTTGTCGAGGACATTGCCGACGGTTCGCTGGTGCTGCTGCACTGGCGAAACCTGCCACCGCACATCGAGAGCATGAGCGTGCGATGCGGGATTGTCAGCCGCACGGGGTTCCGGTTGTCACCGGCTGCGCGGGCGATGATCGAGACGTTGGTGGCGGTGGATAAACAGGATGTCAGCGTTGCGGTTTGAACAGAACGACCGCTTTCGCCGGCAAGCCTTCCCTTGTAGGAGCTGGCTTGCCAGCGAAGAGGCCCTCAGACACGAACCCCCTCTACAGCCTGCGCCTCAATTTCCTCTTTACGAACAAACCGGTTCGCCCGCCCGAACGTCCCGAAATCATTAAACCGCACACCCATCTCACGCATCACTTTGTGCGCCACCGGCACGGTCAACTGGCGGATGTAAAACGGTTCCTTCACCACAAAGTGATGGATCCCATGGCTGCTGCCGAAATTGAAGCAGAACGCCTGCAACGGCCACAGCCACCATGGGTTCAGTACCTGGGTTTGCTGGATCACGTTCCCCGGCTCCACATCGCCGTAGTAATGCATGTTCGAGCTGACAAAGTGCAGGCAAAACGTGCGCAGCACGTTCGGGCCGATGATCACCACTGCCGCGATATCGATCACCTGCATCACCGAGAGCGTGGTCGCCGACCATTCAATCGGTGCTCCCAGCAGATAGGCGACGCCGTTAGCGGCGTGGAAGCCGAGAAACACGTACCAGGCGCCCCAATGCACCAGCGCGAGCGGCGCATAGACCTTCAGCGCACGCTTGATGATGCTGAACTTGTGAGTCCAGGTCTTGGCCCGCAGCATGCGGATGAACGCCGACATCACGTTGTCGCCGACCATCAATAGCCGCGCAAAACCCCAGGGTTCGCCGTTGGTGATCGCGCGCTCTTCCATGTCGGCTTCAGTGCCGGACACCTTGTGGTGATTGAGGTGCAGATGCCGGCGAATCCACGGGTTGATCGTGCTCGGCCGCGCCAACCACACCAGGCCCATCATCAGGTTGTGCGGCACGCGTTGTTTACGGAAGTACATGCTATGAATCAGGTCGTGTTCCAGCTCGTGGGTCAGCGACGCAAAGAACGCGTTGAGCAGCAGACATACCCACCAGGCCATGTATCCGCTGAT
Organism: Pseudomonas sp. BF-R-01; assembly: GCF_019946615.1. Taxonomy (NCBI): domain Bacteria; kingdom Pseudomonadati; phylum Pseudomonadota; class Gammaproteobacteria; order Pseudomonadales; family Pseudomonadaceae; genus Pseudomonas; species Pseudomonas sp. BF-R-01. The sequence goes on along the minus strand of NZ_JAGYFX010000091.1, from coordinate 2,186 downwards.
GTACAGCGCTGCCGAACCGATCATTCCCGCCAAAGCAAAGACCAGAATGCCCGCGCCCAAGGCGTCCTGATGGTTGAGAATCGGGTAGCGTTTACGCAGTTCGACGCCTTTGGCCAACACCACTTCGCGAATATGAGCAGATCGCTGAGCTGCATTCAGTCGCTGGGGACTTGCAGAAGTACCGTCCATGCTTCCATCCTCTGGTTATTGATGTTCGCATCCTGCCGTGTGAACCTTCACAAGGCGGTAGCCCTGGACGCCAACCTGTTGACTGGAAGCGCCAATCAGCATGACTGAACCGACCTCCCTCGCCAGCTGGACCCGTGCCCTGCGCAAGCAACTCGATGCGCTGGGCCTCGACAGCACCGCGCTGTGCCATCAGGCGGGGCTCGACCCGCAATTGATGGACGACCCGAACGCCCGTTACCCGTTGTCGGGCACTACGCGGCTGTGGGAAATCGCGGTGCAGGTCAGCGGCGATCCGGCGATCGGCTTGCGGGTGTCGCGATTCGTCAGCCCGACCACCTTTCACGCACTCGGCTATGCGCTGGTGGCCAGCGGCAGTTTGCGCGAAGTGTTCGAGCGCATCGTGCGTTATCACCAGGTGGTCAGCGATGCCCTGGATCTTGAATTGAGCCGCACCGAGGATCGCTATCGCTTCCGCCTGAAAATCCCGCCAGGCAACCCGGCGCCAGCGTTCGAAGCCATCGACGCTTTCACCGCGATTTACGTGCGCACCTGCCGCAACCGACTGGGCCGCGACTACGCGCCGCTCGCGGTGTACCTGCGTCGCCCGGAACCGGCCGACGCGCATCAATGGCACAAAGTCTTCCGCTCACCGGTGCACTTTTCGGCCGACGAAGACCGGCTGGAGTTTGCGCTGGTGGACTTCGACAGTCACTTGGACGACGCCAACCCGGAACTTGCCGAACACAACGAAACCGTGCTCAAACGCACGCTGGCGCAGCTCAAACCGCTGACCTGGGAGCGCAAGGTCCGCGACGCCATTGAAGAGCAACTGCCCGAAGGTGAGCCCAGCGCCGAACACATCGCCAAGGCCTTGCACCTGAGCTTGCGCAGCCTGCAACGGCATTTGGCAGACGAGGGTTGCCGGTTCGACACGCTGCTCAATGAAAGCCGCGAAAACCTTGCGCTGCTGCACCTGCGCGACCCGCAATGCTCGTTGAGCGAGATCAGTTATTTGTTGGGGTTTGCGGATACGAGCAGTTTCAGCCGCGCGTTCAAACGCTGGACGGGGATGACGCCGGGGCAGTTTCGGGATGGGTTGCGGTGATGTGAATTTGTGCTGCCTGTTTCGGCCTCTTCGCGGGCAAGCCTCGCTCCTACAAGTTAGGGCTTGGGCCGGGTAGGAGCGAGGCTTGCCCGCGAAGGCGTCCGTCAATTCACCACATCCCCATCAACGATTACGCCGCACCAACTTGCGCACCCGCGCCACCAGCTCGCTCACGGCAAACGGCTTGAGCAGATAATCGTCCTCATGCAGCTCCAACCCGCGCAGGCGATCTTCAATTCCATCCTTGGTGGTGAGAAACAGCACCGGCGTCTCGCCGAGCTTGCGGATCTGTTGCTGCAGCTGCCAGCCGTTCAACCCCGGTAGCATGACGTCAAGAATGATCAGCTCGTATTCGCCAGACTCGATGAAGCGACGGCCGTCCATGCCGTTGAGCGCCACATCCACCGAGTAACTCGCTTCGCTCAGGCCGTTGGCCAGGAGTTTGGCGGTCTCCGGCTCGTCTTCCACTAACAGCACACGCATGGCACACCTCGATTGTCGTCGTCACAGGCTAGGCGTCTTCGCGGACAAAGCCCACCTTTACTGTGACCGGCGGGTTGGGTTTGTGGTTTGGGGTACATATCCGTTTCTGCGGTGATGGCGGCTATTGGTTTCGCCCTTACGGCGAGTCACTTGGAAGAGCCCCAAGTAACCAAGGGCTCTTGCCCCTTTCGTTCGGTGCCTCGCTGTGGCTCGGCATACCCTCGCTCCGGTCCTGCTCCGTGGGCCCGCCGCCATCGGCCATCCATGGCCGGGGGCGGCTAACCCGGCATCCATGCCGGGTTGCCCACTGCGCAGAACCTCCACTCGGCCTCTCGAGGGGGCGCTCAGATCAAAAGCTGAAGGCGAGCTAACGCTCGGCCTGATGAGTGGTGAAAATCAAAAGCGTACG
>NZ_JAGYFX010000090.1:0-24838 GCF_019946615.1 Pseudomonas sp. BF-R-01 | reverse complement strand
ACACACCGCTATCGCGAGCAGGCTCACTCCTACAGGGGGTTTGTATTCACATGGCCGTCCTGATCCAACACGAACCATGTTCCAAGGGATCACTCTCCGGCCATTGATGGGGCCGGGCGACTGCCTAAGATGGGGCGCAGACGCCTGAAACCCGCGAGCCTGAGCGAATATCCCCATGACTTCAGCAAGAACCCTTTACGACAAACACATCGATTCCCACACGGTGTGTCGCCTCGATGACCAGGGCCATGTCCTGTTGTACATCGACCGTCAGGTCATCAACGAATACACCAGCCCCCAGGCCTTCAGCGGTTTGCGCGAAGCCAAGCGCGGGGTCTGGCGCCCCGGCACCGCGCTGGCGGTGGTCGATCACGTCAACCCCACGGCACCCAACCGCATTGCGGCGATGCCGGACGCCGGCGGTGCGCGGCAAGTGTCGTACCTGGCGGAAAACTGCCGGGACTTCGGCATCGAATTGCTCGACATCCTCGACAAACGCCAGGGCATTGAGCACGTGATCGCTCCCGAACAGGGGTTCATCCTGCCGGGCATGGTGATCGCCGCAGGCGACAGCCACACCACGACTTATGGCGCCCTCGGTGCGTTCGGTTTCGGTATCGGCACGTCGGAGATCGAACACCTGCTGGCGTCCCAGACCCTGGTCTACAAACGCTTGAAAACCCTGCGCGTGACGGTGGACGGTGAGCTGGCGCCGGGGCTGACGTCCAAGGACGTGATCATGGCGCTGATCGGCCGGATCGGCGCGTCCGGAGCCACGGGCTACGCCATCGAGTTTCGCGGTTCGACCATCGATGCGCTGAGCGTCGAAGCGCGCATGACCATCTGCAACATGGCAGTGGAGGCGGGCGCTCGGGGTGCGTTCATGGCGCCGGACGACAAAGTGTTCGCCTACCTCAAGGACAAACCCCGCGCGCCCAAAGGTGCGCTGTGGGAGCAAGCGGTGCAGAAATGGCGAGCCTTGCACAGCGATGCCGACGCACTGTTCGACCGTGAAGTGTCGCTGGACGCCAGCGCGCTGGAGCCGATGGTCACCTGGGGCACCAGCCCGGATCAGGCCTCGCCGATCGGCGCCCGCGTCCCGGACCCGCAAGACATCAGCGACCTGATCCTGCGCCAGGACATGCGCCGCGCCCTGACTTACATGGGCCTCGAAGCGGGCATGCCGCTGAGCGACATCGTCATTAGCCACGCGTTTATCGGCTCCTGCACCAACGCCCGTATCGAAGACTTGCGCGACGCCGCCAGCGTGGTGCGCGGCAAACGCGTCGCCGAACACGTGCGGGCGATGATCGTGCCGGGCTCCACCGAAGTGCGCGATCAAGCCGAAGCCGAAGGCCTGGCGACGATTTTTATCGACGCCGGTTTCGAGTGGCGCCAGTCCGGGTGCTCGATGTGCCTGGCGATGAACGACGACGTGCTGGCGCCGGGCGACCGCTGCGCCTCCAGCACCAACCGCAATTTCGAAGGCCGCCAGGGCGCCGGTGCCCGTACGCACCTGATGAGCCCGGCGATGGTCGCTGCGGCGGCGATCACTGGCCGCTTGACCGACATCCGTCACTTTGGAGACCGCGCATGAGCCTGCAACCCTTCACTCAAGTCAGCGGCAAAGCCGCGCCAATGCTCGCGGCCAACATCGACACCGACGTGATCATGCCCAAGCAGTTTCTCAAGGGCATTGACCGTTCCGGGCTGGATCGGGGTTTGTTTTTTGATCTGCGTTTTTTGCCTGACGGCCAGCCCAACCCGGCGTTCGTGCTCAATCAACCGGCCTGGCAGGGCGCGAGTTTCATGGTGGTCGGGCCGAATTTCGGCTGCGGGTCGAGCCGTGAACATGCGGTCTGGGGTTTAAAGCAGATGGGCATCCGCGCGCTGATCGGCAGCAGTTTTGCGGGGATTTTTTATGACAACTGCCAGCGTAACGGGGTGCTGCTGATTACGCTGGATGAGCCCGTGTTGCAGCGGCTCGGGCAAGTGGTCAGTCAGCCGGAGACGGCGCTGATCAGCGTTGATCTGGAAACGCAGCAGATCCGTCTTCAAGGGGAGGTCATCCCTTTCGAAATCGACACCCTGCGCAAAACCGCGCTGGTGCTGGGCCTCGACGCCATCGGCAGCACCTTGCAGCGCAGCGAACAAATCAAAGCCTTCGAACACCAACACCTGACCGCCAACCCCTGGCTAAGCTGAAATCGCCTTCGCGGGCAAGCCTCGCTCCTACAGGTCAGCGCGAACTTTGTAGGAGCGAGGCTTGCCCGCGAAGAGGCCCGCCCATACACCGCAAATCAAACCGACAACCCTTTGAAATGCTCCTGCAAAAACTCCACACACGCGCGCAACTTCCCCGAGTACGCCAGCCGCGTCGGGTACACCGCCCAGACATTGGCGCTCTGGGTGTATCCGGGCAGCACCTGCACCAATCGCCCCTGCTCCAGCAACGGCTTCACATCCCACAGTGACCGCAACAACACCCCGCGCCCATCCAGTGCCCACTGCAAGACAATCTCGCCGTTATTGGACGACAACGGTCCGCTGACCCGCACACTTTCCTGGGCCCCGTCGTGCTCCAGGTTCCAGATGCCGAAGGCGTTGTCGCGCTCCTTGATCACCAGGCAATGATGCTGCTCCAGATCGCCCAGCGTCTGCGGCGTGCCGTGGCGTTGCAGATAACCGGGCGCCGCGCACAACACCCGTCGATTGCTCACCAGCCGCCGGCCGATGTGCTGGCCGGGGATGTCATCGCCGACACGGATCTCCAGGTCGAACCCTTCGCTGACGATGTCCACCACCCGATCAAACAGGTCGAGGCGAATCTCCAGGTCCGGGTAACGTTCGGCCAGCAGTGACAGGGCCGGCGCCACGTGATTGCGCCCGAAGCCGAAACTGCTGCACAAATGCAGACGCCCGCGAGGGCTGTCGTGGGCGTCGGAGAGTTCGTCGTGCAGTTGCTGGAAATCATCGAGAATCCGCAACGCCCAGCGCTGCACGCGCTCACCGTCCTCTGTCAGGGCGATGCGGCGGCTGGTGCGGTGCAGCAGGCGCGTGCCGAGGGTGGTTTCGAGAATCTGGATACGTTTGCTGACGTAGGCGGGCGACAGGCCCAGTTCATCCGCTGCGGCGGCGAAACCGCTTTTACGAATGACGGTAAGTAATACACGCAGGTCTTCGGGCAGGGGCACGGTGTCTTTCTTGGTGGTCATGACAGAACGGGCACTGGCGGCATGAGCCGCCAGCATAGCATCGGTGTGAACGCCGACTTACTCAGCAGACAGCTTGGCCGCCGCCGCTGCCGCCCGAGCGTGGCGCCCGCGTTTGAGGGCGATCGGCGCCATCTTGCTGCGGTCCAGTTCACCTTCCCAGGCGGCCACCACCAGCGCTGCAACGGCGTTGCCGATGATGTTGGTCAGGGATCGGCATTCGGCCATGAAACGGTCGACACCGAGGATCAGCACCATCGCCGCCACCGGCACGGTCGGCACTACGGCCAGGCTCGCCGCCAGCGCCACGAACCCCGCACCGACCACCGCACCCGCGCCTTTGGAGGTGAGCATCGCCACCGCCAGCAAGGTCAGTTGCTGCTCCAGGCTCAAGTCAATGTTGGTCGCCTGGGCCAAAAACAGCACCGCCAGCGTCATGTAAATGTTGGTGCCGTCCAGGTTGAAGGTGTAGCCGGTCGGCACGACAATCCCCACCACGCCTTTGGAGGCGCCCAGGCTTTCGAGTTTCTGGATCAACTGCGGCAGTGCCGATTCCGAAGAGCTGGTGCCAAGCACGATCAACAGTTCAGCCTTGATGTACGCCAGCAGCTTGAAAATGCTGAAGCCGGCATAACGGGCAATGCTGCCGAGCACGCACGCAATGAAAATCAGCGCGGTCAGGTAGAACGTGCCGATCAGCTTCAACAGCGGCAGCAACGAGCCGAGGCCGTACTTGCCGATGGTGAACGCAATCGCGCCAAACGCCCCGATCGGCGCGACGCGGCTGATGATGCCGACGATGCGGAAGAACACTTCGCTGGCCTGATTGATCACGTTCACCAGTGGCCGGCCCTTTTCACCGACCATCACCAGCGCAATGCCGAACAGCACCGAGACGAACAGCACGGGCAGGATTTCACCCTTGGAGAAGGCATCAAAAAAAGTCGTCGGAATCACGTGCAGCAAAAAACCGGTGATGCCTTCGCCGTGTTCGGCCTGACCGACAAAACCGGCAATCGCCGACGAATCCAGCGTCTTCACATCAATGTTGAACCCCGCGCCCGGATGCAGCGCATGCGCCGCCAGCAGGCCGATCAACAGCGCAAGGCTGGAGACGATTTCGAAGTACAGCAGCGCCTTGCCACCGACCCGGCCGACCTGTTTCACGTCGTGCATGCTGGTGATTCCAGAGACCACTGTGCAGAAGATGATCGGGCCGATGATCATCTTGATCAGCTTGATGAAACCGTCACCCAACGGCTTGAGGTCGATGCCGATCTGCGGCCAGAAATGGCCGATCACAATGCCCAGCGCGATGGCGATGAGCACCTGCACGTAGAGGGTTCCCAGCAGTTTCTTGATGGTCATTTTTATTATCTCGAGACGGTTTTTGGGCATGACGATCCCGCACAGGCCAGTGACGGCCTGCGGCGGAAAGTGGATTCAGATCAGTACGGCGCGGCTGTCAGCGCAGGAAAGCCAGGACTTCGGCGAGCAGCAGCTCGGGGGCTTCTTCGGCGATGTAATGGCCGGCGGGCAGCGCTTTGCCGCGCACGTCGGTGGTCACGTGTTGCCATTCCTTGAGCGGTTCGAAGCAGCGCCCGACCGTGCCTTCGGCACCCCACAGCACCAGCAGCGGCAAGTTCAGATGACGGCCGGCGTCGATGTCGGCGCGGTCATGATCCAGATCGATGCTGGCGCTGGCCCGGTAGTCCTCGCAGATCCCGCGTGCGGTGCCCGGCTGTTTCAGGCAGCGCAGGTATTCGCCAAAGGCCTCGGCAGTGAACGGTTTGAGCCCGGCACTGCGACTGCCCATCACGCTGCGCAGATAGGATTCGGGATCGGCCTCGATCAGGGTTTCCGGCAACGGAGCGGGGCGGATCAGGAAGAACCAGTGCCAATAGGCGCGGGCAAAGGCTTCATTGGTTTGCGTGTACATCGACAGCGTCGGCGCGATGTCGAGCAACACCATGCGTTGCACGGCCTGCGGATGATCCAGCGCCAGGCGATGGGCAACCCGGGCGCCACGGTCGTGTGCGAGCACCGAGAACTGTTCGAAGCCCAGGGACTTCATCAGCTCGATGCTGTCCTTGGCCATTTCCCGTTTGGAGTAGTTAGTGTGATGGTCGTTGGCCTGCGGTTTACCGCTGTCGCCGTAACCGCGCAGGTCGGCGGCGACTACGGTGAAGTGCGCGGCCAGTTGTTCGGCAACCTTGTGCCAGATGACGTGGGTCTGCGGGTGACCGTGCAGCAACAGCAGGCCCGGCCCGCTGCCGCCGATGCGGTAGGCAATGTCCACACCGTTGACGTGGCGCTGGTCTTTGAGGAATCCGGCGAACATGGGATGACTCCTTGTTGTAGTTGCCTGCATCCTGAAATTGTTCGGCGACTACGGCAAGGCGCAAAGCGTGGTGCGCTTGTTCATGAAGTGTGTTGTCTCGGAGGCCGCCTTCGCGGGCAAGCCTCGCTCCTACAAAAGCACAACCGGACCTGTAGGAGCGAGGCTTGCCCGCGAAGAGGCCGGATCAAGCACTGAAAATCTCAACCCTGCTGAAACATCTCCTTGGCCCGCTGCTCAATCTGAGCCTGGGTCAAATCTTCCTTACGCGTGGCCAGAAACCACAAATGCCCATACGGATCTTTCAACGTTCCCGAACGGTCGCCGTAAAACTGATCCTTGACCTCGGACACCACCGTGGCGCCCGCCGCAATCGCCTGTTTGTAGGACTTGTCCACATCATTCACATACAGGTGCAAGCCCACGGACGGTGACGTGTCCGGATTGCTCAACGGCCCCTGATCACACGGCGTGCCGAGCATGATCGGGCAGTCGCCGATGCGCAGTTCGGCGTGGCCGATGCTGCCGTCGGGCATGGACAGACGCATGACTTCGGTCGCGCCGAAGGCTTTCTTGTAGAAGTCGATGGCTTCGGCCGCTTTTTGAATGCCCAGATAAGGGGTGATGCTGTGATAACCCTCTGGAATGGGTTTGACGCTCATGGCTATTCTCCCTGTCTATTGTTGAATTGAAGGTAGTCCTTCGCCGGTTTCCGACCGGATAACTATAGGCCAGCACCTTTTACGCATCCGAGTGCCCGACGAGCAGCAGCGCCACTGTTCGGCCATAAACAGTGAAGCAGCAGAATGCTCGGGTTTCTCACTGAATAGCCGTTGAAAACCCCCGAAACTGCCCGAAAACACTGGCCCTGGCGGTCAGGCACAGAAGCTGCAATGTCCTCCGGTAAACACTGTTGCCGAGAGACTTGTATGCCTGAATCTGCCGTTTATCCGATCAACCCGCCGGCCGCCCATCGGATCGCCGATGAAGCCGAAGCCTTGCGCGTGGCCGAGCGCGTCGCTGCGGTCTTGCTGGAGCAAGACGCCGAGCGCGACCGTACGCGCCAGGTGCCCGCCGAGATCGTCGACCTGTATTCCAACAGTGGCTTGTGGGGCATCAGCGTGCCAAAGGAATTTGGTGGCGCGCAGGTGTCCTACGCGGTGCTGGCGCAGGTCATCGCAATCATCTCGGCGGCCGATCCGTCCCTGGGGCAGATCCCGCAAAACCACTATTGCCTGCTGGAAGACATCCGCCTGCAAGGCACGCCCGAGCAGCAGGCACATTTTTTCGGCCTGGCGCTGCAAGGTCATCGCTTTGCCAATGCGCTGTCGGAAACCGGCGGCAAAAACGTGCAGGACATTCAGGCGACCATTCGCCGTTACGGCGACGGGCATGTGATCAACGGCCGCAAGGGTTATTGCACCGGTTCGCTCTACGCCCACTGGCTGGCGGTGCTGGCGCTGGATGAAGAGCAGAGGGGCCAGTTGTCCTTCGTCGAACGCGGCACCCCAGGGCTGGTGATCGTCGACGACTGGGACAGCATCGGTCAGCGCACCACCTCCAGCGGCACGGTGCTGGCCGAGGACCTGCACGTCCCGGCGTTCAACGTGTTCCCGACGTATCGCTCCTATGAAAGCCCGACGCTGGCCGGCCCGTTCGCGCAATTGACCACCGCCGCCATCGACGCCGGCATTGCCCGCGCAGCGCTGCGTGACACTATCGCGTTCGTGCAGCAGTTCGCCCGGCCGTGGATCGATGCGGGTGTGGAAAAGGCCAGTGAAGATCCGCTGACCATCATTCAGGTCGGTGGCCTGGAGATTCGCCTGGAAGCTGCCGAAGCCTTGCTGGAACGCGCCGGTTGGGCGCTGGATGCGGCGCGCCCGGCACCCGACGAAGACAACGTCGCCCGAGCGTCCCTCGCGGTGGCCAAAGCCAAAGTGCTGACCACCGAAATCGCCATCGAAGCCACCAACAAACTGTTCGAACTCGGCGGCACCCGTTCGACCCTGAAGAAGCACAACTTCGACCGGCACTGGCGCAATGCACGGGTGCACACCCTGCATGACCCGGTGCGCTGGAAATACCACGTGGTCGGCAACTGGCTGCTCAACGGCGTCAAACCGCCGCGTCACGACTGGTCCTGATCATGGCCGAATGGTTCAAGAACATTTACTGGGCCGACATCGGCCAGGCCTGTCTCGACACCTTGAGCATGCTTGGCGCCGCCCTCGGTTTTACCGTGCTGCTGGGGTTGCCGCTGGGGGTGGTGCTGTTCCTCACCGGCAAGCGCCAGTTGCACGAAGCCATCGGCGTTTACCGGGTGTTGTCGGTGATCGTGAACATGCTGCGTTCGCTGCCGTTCATCATTTTGCTGATTGTGTTGATTCCGCTGACAACGCTGCTGGTCGGCACTTCGCTGGGCGTGCCGGGGACCATTCCGCCGCTGGTGGTTGGCTGCACGCCGTTCTTCGCGCGGCTGGTGGAAACCGCCTTGCGCGAAGTCGATCGCGGCGTCGTGGAAGCGACCCAGGCCATGGGCGGCACCACCTGGCAAATCATCCGCCACACCTTGTTGCCTGAGGCTCGTGGCGGGTTGCTGGCGGCGGTCACTGTCACCGCAATCGTGCTGGTGGATTACACGGCGATGGCCGGGGTGATTGGCGGCGGTGGCCTGGGCGACCTGGCGATCCGCTACGGCTACCAGCGATTCCAGACCGACGTGATGGTGGTCACCGTGGTGCTTTTGCTGATCCTGGTCCAGGCCCTGCAAATGACCGGCGACCGATTGGTGGCGCGCTACAGCCGACGATAAACATTCGACTCAACAAAAAAACTCAGGCCTTACGTCCGCCCCACGACGGCCACTCAATCTGCCTAGGAGCACAACATGAAAAAGACCCTGGCCATTCTGGCTGCCCTTGTGTCGTTGAGCGTTCACGCCAACGAAAAACTCACCGTCGGCGCCACGCCGGTGCCGCACGCGGAGATCCTCGAGTTCGTCAAACCCACCCTGGCCAAGGAAGGCGTGGACCTGGACATCAAGGTCTTCACTGACTTCATCCAGCCCAACCAGCAGCTTGCACTGAAGAACCTCGACGCCAACTATTACCAGTACCGGCCGTTTCTCGATGACTACAACAAGACCCGTCACACCGATCTGGTGCCGGTGGTCGGTGTGCACATCGAACCGTTCGGGGCCTATTCGACCAAGATCAAAAACATCGCCGAACTGAAGGATGGCGCCACGGTTTCCATCCCCAACGACCCGGTGAACACTGGCCGCGCACTGGTGCTGCTGCACGAGGCCGGGCTGATCAAACTCAAGGACCCGAGCAACACCCTGGCGACTCAGCGCGACATCGCCGAAAACCCGAAGCATTTGAAGATTCGTGAACTGGAAGGTGCGTTGCTGGCGCGTTCGGTGAGTCAGGTGGACCTGGCGTTTGTGTTCGCCAACTACGCTCTGGAAGCGGGGATCGACACCAACAGCGCGTTGATCGTCGAGAAGGGCAAGAGCCTGTACATCGAATTCCTGGTGGCCCGCCCGGACAACATCAACGACCCGGGTTTGCAGAAACTGGCCAAGGCGTTGAATTCCGATGAAGTGCGGCAGTTCATCTTGACCCGCTACAAAGGGCAGATTGCGCCGGGCTTCTGATCTCTAGCCATTCTTGAGGACGTCTTCGCGGGCAAGCCTCGCTCCTACAGGTACGGCGGTGCTTTTGTAGGAGCGAGGCTTGCCCGCGAATGGCGCGCCGCCTATTCCGGATCAACCCCTGATTCCAACAGCTGCGCCCCTGGCCCCCGATCCCCCAACACATCACCAAAATTACGCAACGGACACGCCTCCATCGACAAACACCCACAGCCAATACAGCCATTGAGTGTGTCCCGCAGCAACGTCAGCTGATTGATTCGCTCATCCAGCTCCCGGCGCCATTGCGCCGACAACACCTTCCAGTCCGTCGCCGTCGGCGCGCGGTTATCCGGCAGGGTTTTCAACGCCTCGCCAATCTCCGCCAGCGGAATCCCCAAGCGCTGCGCCACTTTGATCAACGCCACCCGCCGCAACACTTCACGCGGATAGCGCCGCTGGTTGCCCTGATTGCGCGTGCTTTTGATCAAACCCCTGGCTTCATAAAAATGCAGCGCCGTGACCGCCACGCCGCTGCGGGCGGCGACCTGGCCGACGGTGAGCTCTTTATGCAGTTGTTGCGAGGTGATCATGTGAAAAATGTCCCTTGACCTCTAGTTAACTCGAGGTTTTACCCTGCAGGCCTTCGGATCGCAAGATCCGGCTTAAACGTCAGTGGGGACTCTTCATGCAAGCGCCAGAGAAAAATCGCAGCTTCACCCAATTGATCGAATTCGAGATCGAACCCCATCAACAGTCCGCCCTGGTGTCGGCGCTGTCGTTACAGACCGAACGCCTGGCTCAGCGTTACAGCGGTTTTCTCAGTGCGAGCATCCAGGCCAGCGACGATGGCCGGCGGGTGCTCAATTATCTGCAATGGCAATGGCAATCGCGGGAGGCGGGGGAAGCCGCGTTTCAGAGTTTTGAAAGCGGCGAGCAGGATTTCTGGCAATTGATCCGCGCCCATCAGGCGAAAACCGTGACGTTCGGCTCGTTCCAGGTGCTGCACAGCCTGGAACGCAGCCACGACAACGCGCTGCACTGCAATTTAGTGGGCTAAATCGACAGCTGCATCAAGCGCTCGCCCTGCACGTTTTCCGTGGGCCGGCGCTTGTTCACCGCCAGCTCACCGATCTTGATCAGGCGCGTGCGTGTGACGTTGCGGCTCAAGCCCAGCAGCGCGGCGGTGTGCACCTGGTTGTAATGGCTGAAACGGTAAGCCGCGCGCAGCAAGGCGTCCTCGACTTTCTCGTGCAGCGCACCGGCCTGTTCCTCGAACAGCTTTTGAAACGCGCGGTCGAGCAAGGCTTCCGGTGAATCGTCGAGCTGGCTGTGATAGTCGTCCTGACGCTCGATGCGCATGTTCGACAGACGCAGGTCATCGCGCTCGATCACGCCGTTACGGCAGATCAGCAAGGTGTGGTGAATGACGTTTTCCAGTTCGCGGATGTTGCCCGGCCAACTGTAACTGCGCAGTTTCAGTTCGGCTTCCTTGCTGATGGTGATGGTGCCGTAGCCGAGGCGCTGACTGTAGGCTTCGACGAAGTGACGGGTCAGCGGCAGGATGTCGCCGGGGCGATCACGCAGCGGGCTCAGTTCCAGGCTGACCACGTCGAGGCGGTAATACAGGTCCTCGCGGAAATGCCCGGCGTTGATGGCTTTTTCCAGTTGCACGTTGGTCGCCGCCAGCACGCGCACGTTGATTGGAATGCTCTTGCGCGAACCCAGGCGCACCACTTCGCGCTCCTGCAACACCCGCAGCAACTTCACCTGAATCGCCATCGGCAGATCACCGATTTCATCGAGGAACAAGGTGCCGCCGTCGGCCTCTTCGAACCAGCCGGCCTTGGCGCTCAAGGCTCCGGTGAACGCGCCTTTTTCGTGGCCGAACAACTCGGCCTCGACCAGGGATTCGGAGAACGCGCCGCAGTTCACCGCCACAAACGGGCGGTTGCGTCGGGCGCTGAGGTTGTGGATATGCCGCGCCACCAGCTCCTTGCCGGTGCCGGTTTCGCCGATGATCAGCACGCTGGCTTCACTCGGCGCGACCTGTTGCAAATGCGCGAGCAAGGCCTGGGATTTCGGGTCTTCGAACACTTGCGCGGTGGCGCGGATCGACGTGGCCAGGGCGGGCGAGGGCGGTAAGGTCAGCAGTTGCATGGGGCAGGCTCCATGAGAAGGCTATGAATAGAAAGTCGGAATCGGCAGGGACTGGTTCAACGCCCAGTCGCCCAGTTCATGGAGTTTGTAATCCACCGGGTCGTGCAGGGTTTGCGTGCGCAGGTTGCGCCAGTGGCGGTCCAGCCGCAGCGAGGCGTGAGTCGAGCGCGCACCGGTTACTTCGAACAGCCGGCTACAGAGTTCGAGGCCGTTGCGCGTGGCGGCGACCTTGGCCGTGGCAATCGCGGTGGCGAGGTGTCCACGTTCTTCGGCGCTGAGGTTAGGGCCTTTCGCCCAGGCCTTGTCGAGCAGGTCGGCGGCGCGTTCCACCAGCAAACGAACGCCTTCGAGCGCGACCCAGAATTCGCCGTAATGGCCGAGCACATACGGGTCCTGACGCACATCCTGAGCGCTGGATTTATGCCATGGGCGGGTTTCGGTGAGGGTGTATTGCCGCGCCTCTTCAAAGGCACCTTCGGCGATGCCGAGGAACATGTGCGTAAAAGTAAGCTGCGCGATCAATGGCCGCAGGCAGGCGAACGGTGTGCTCAGCGGACCCGGGTCGAGCAGCAATTCCGACTCTTCGACCCGCACCCGTTCGAACGAAGCGCTGCCGCTGTCGGTCTGGCGCTGGCCCATGTTGTTCCAGTCGTTGTGCAGAGTGATGCCGCTGCGGCCGCTGGGGATGGCCGCGATCAACAGCTTGCCGCCGGCGCTTTCATCCACTGCCGAGGCGATCAGCATTTCCGAATCGCTGGCGCCGGAGCAGAAACTTTTCTTGCCGGAAAACTCGCGCCAGCCACCGAGTTTTTTCACTACGGTGCGGGTATCGAGCGGATTGAGGGCATTGCCCCAGAACCAGTTCTTGCGCGCGGTCTGTTCGAACCACGGCTGCCACTGCTCGGGTCGGGCGAACAGGCGCACGGTGGCGAGCATCAGGTGATGAAAACCGAAGACGTGGGCAATCGAACTGTCGACCTTGGCGAACTCGCGCACGATGGTCAGGGTTTCACTCCAGCTGGCGCCGAGGCCGCCGTACTGGGTGGGAATGCTCAACGCGAGCAGACCGCTTTGGCGCAAGGCGTCACGCTCGGCTTTCGGCGTACCGCCACGTTCGTCGCGCTCGACCGCGGTCAAGGCAAACTCGGCGGCCAATTGGCGGGCGGTTTGCAGGGGGGATAACAGGGCGCTTAGCGGCTTGGCAGTCACGCGGGGTTCCTCAATAAATTCAACACCGTCCCCTGTAGGAGCGAGGCTTGCCCGCGAAGAACGATGACGCGATGCATCGGATAGACCGCAGCGCTTTCTTCGCGGGCAAGCCTCGCTCCTACAGGTAGTAGGTGGGTCAGGCCGTGGCTTTGGCGGGCAGCACATCATTGGCGATCATTTCGCCAAACGGCCCGGTGAGGTTGGTCACGCCACGCCCCGCCAGGCTTGCGTACGGTTCAGGCAACAGCGGGAACACCAGCTCGGCAAAGCGATACGCCTCTTCAAGGTGCGGATAACCGGAGAAGATAAAGCTCTCGATCCCCAGGTCCGCGTATTCCTTGATCCGCGCCGCCACTTGCTGCGGGTCACCCACCAGCGCCGTGCCGGCACCGCCGCGCACCAGGCCGACACCGGCCCACAGGTTGGGGGCGATTTCCAGGTTGTCGCGACGTCCGTCATGCAGCGCCGCCATGCGCCGCTGGCCTTCGGAGTCAAAGCGCGAGAACGACTTTTGCGCGGCGGCGATGGTCTCGTCGCTGATGTGTTCGATCAGTTTGTCGGCGGCTTTCCACGCCTCTTCGGCCGTCTCGCGAACGATCACGTGCAAGCGAATCCCGAACTTCACCGTGCGCCCGTTGCGTGCTGCACGCTCACGCACATCGGCGAGTTTTTCCGCGACGGCGGCCGGTGGTTCGCCCCAGGTCAGGTAGACATCGACCTGCTCGGCGGCGAGTTCATGGGCGGCTTCGGACGAACCACCGAAGTACAGCGGCGGATAGGGTTTCTGCACCGGCGGATAAAGGGCCTTGGCGTTTTGCACTTGCAGGTGTTTGCCTTCGAAGTCCACCGCTTCGCCTTGCAGCACGCGACGCCAGATCTGCAGGAATTCGTCGGTGACTTCATAACGTTCGCTGTGGTCGAGGAAGATCCCGTCGCCACGGTTTTCGTCCGGGTCGCCACCGGTGACCACGTTGATCAGCAAGCGGCCGTTGGACAGACGATCCAAAGTCGCGGCCATGCGCGCCGAGACGGTTGGCGAAATAATCCCCGGACGAATCGCCACCAGATAACGCAGGCGTTCGGTCAACGGCACCAGCGCCGAAGCGATGACCCAGGAATCCTCGCAGGAGCGCCCGGTGGGAATCAGCACGCCGTGGTAGCCGAGGCTATCGGCGGCCTGCGCGACTTGTTTCAGATAGTTGAGCGTCACCGGGCGAGCGCCCTGGGTGGTGCCCAGGTAATGGCCATCGCCGTGGGTCGGCAGAAACCAGAAAACATCCATGAAGAGATCCTTAAGCGATTTTCAGCAGATTTTTGGGGTGCACGCCGAACAACGGCGCGGCGCGTTCTGCAGCAAGACGAATGCGGGCCTTCAAGGGCTCACTGGTTATTTGGTAATTGGCGAAATCGGCTTCGGTGGCGTAGACGCCGATCGGCAAGGTCAGCGCCTGGAAGAAACTGAACAGCGGGCGCAACTGGTGATCGAGCACCAGCGCATGCCGTTCGCTGCCACCGGTGGCGGCGAGCAGCACCGGCGTATTGATCAGCGCGTTCAAGTCGATCAGGTCGAAGAGGTGTTTAAGCAGGCCAGGGTACGAACCGCGATAGACCGGCGCGGCGACGATCAGCAGGTCAGCGTTTTCGATGGCTTGCAGCTCGGCTTCGATGTCGGCGCTCAGTTCCTGGCGCGACAGGGCTGCGCCCAGTGGCCGGGCGATGTCGCCCAGTTCGATCAGCTTGCTCTCGATCGGCAATTGCCCGGCCAGTTCGGCCAACAGCGCTTGGGTCAGCACCAACGTACGGGACGGACGCCAGGTACCGCCGGAGAGGGCAACGACTTTCAATGGACGCGACATGATCAGTTCCTTTTTAAACAGTTGCTCAGCGAGCAGTGAGTAGTCACAGGGCTTGAGCAAGAGCTGTACCAATCCTTCGAGCCCACGATTTACGTGGCTTGCAGCGTATTGATGACTACGTGCTGTTCGATTTTAAGGACTGTTTGTTGAATGACTGTTGCCTGGCAAACAGTTGCGTGGGCAACAGTTGTGTAAGGCGATGGGGTTGTTATAAAGGCTGTTTGTTATTCCTCAAAAGATCATTGCAAGATATTTATAGATCATTAAGAAATATGCACATCCCTTGTAGGAGCCGGCTTGCCGGCGATGGCGGCCGCAAAAACACCGCAAGGTCCAAGGTCCTCATCGCCGGCAAGCTGGCTCCTACAAGGTGTGGTAATTCGGCTTCAATACCCACTATCGAGAGCGTTGATTTCTGCCCATCCAAAGGCGCGAGTAGCCTGTGTTCATTGCCCCGAACCCAGATGCCAGGACGCCAGACCATGAAACCTCTACTCGCCACTTTCCTGCTGCTCGCCGTCTCCGTTCTCGCCGGATGTGCCAGCCACGTATCCCCGGAACTGCGGCCCTACACCGCCGAGGAAACCCGTGAACTGGCACTGGAATCGCTGAATCGTCGCGGTTTGTCCTTCGATGAATACCACGCGAAAAAAGCTGAATTGCTCGGTCAGCCACAGAAATCCTTCAGCTTCGACAAACAAGGCGAAATGAACGCCGAGCGCACTGTTCAACTGCACGGTCGCCCAAGCTGAGCGACTGTACTGCTCGAAGTTTCACCCAACTGTCCATGGGTTTCCCGGCAGGCGTGCGATAGGGTCAATACCTGAATGACCCTGACGGACTGCCACCAATGACGCTCTCGCTCGATCTGCTGCTGGGTTTCGCCCTGTTCGCTCTCGTTACCTCGATCACCCCCGGCCCGAACAACACGATGTTGCTGGCATCGGGCGTGAACTTCGGCTTTAACCGCACCATCCCCCACATGCTTGGCATTACCTGCGGGTTCTTCGTCCTGGTGGTGGCGGTGGGTTTTGGTCTGGGTGCAGTGTTTCAAAGCTATCCGTTGCTCTACACCGTGCTGCGCTACGTTGGCGCGGCGTATTTGCTGTACCTGGCGTGGAAAATCGCGCATTCCGGTCCGGTATCCGACGGCGAGAACGGTGAAAGCAAACCGATCAGCTACCTCGGCGCGGCCGCATTCCAGTGGGTCAACCCCAAGGCCTGGATCATGGCCATCGGTGCCATCAGCACCTACACGCCGATGCAGGGCTATTTCACCAACGTCATCGTGATTGCGGCGGTTTTCGCCCTGATCAACCTGCCGAGCGTCGGCGTCTGGGCTGCGTGCGGCACGCTGCTGCGCAACGTGCTCAAGGACCGCCGCTGGTTGCGCGTGTTCAACTGGGGCATGGCCGCGTTGCTGGTGGTTTCGCTGTATCCGTTGATGCTGGAAAGCTTTAGCTGACGCATTGCTTCAACCGGTTGCCCGATGCCTGTTAAGCTCGACTTCAGGAGCGTTCCTACGCACTTTCAAGTGAAGTCGTACTTTCTTAACGCATCCGATCAGGTATTGCTGGCGCACGGGTTGCCAGCACCTGATCCCGGAACAAGCTCTGCGAGTCTTTTATGAATAAACGTCCGTTGTATTTCGACTACGCCGCCACCACGCCGGTGGACGAGCGGGTCATCAAGGTCATGGTCGAGTGTCTGGGGTTTGCCGGGAACTTCGGCAATCCTGCGTCCAGCTCCCATGCATTCGGCCAACAGGCCCGGCAATCGGTCGAGCAGGCGCGACAGCAAGTCGCCCAACTGGTGGGGGCGCAAGCCGACCAGATCGTCTGGACCTCCGGCGCCACCGAATCGAATAACCTCGCCCTCAAGGGCGTGGCCCAGGCTCGCGGGGTGTCCGGCGGGCACATCATCACCAGCCAGATCGAACACAAGGCGATTCTCGACACCGCAAGGCAATTGCAGGATGCCGGTGTTGCCGTGACGTATCTGGTGCCCGACGCGCAAGGTCTGATCACCCCGCAAGCGGTCAGCGAAGCGATGCGCGAAGACACCTTTCTGGTGTCGCTGATGCTGGTCAACAACGAGTTGGGCACGGTCAATGACATCGCGGGCATCGGCGAGGTCGTGCGGGCCCGCGAGGCGTTGTTCCATGTCGATGCGGCCCAGGGCGCGGGGAAAGTGGCCATCGACCTGGCGCGATTGCCGGTGGACCTGATGTCGTTTTCGGCGCACAAGATCTACGGTCCCAAAGGCATCGGCGCGCTGTATGTCGGGCCTCGCGCGCAACAGCGATTGCAGGCGCAGATTCACGGGGGCGGCCATGAAGGTGGCTTGCGTTCCGGGACCCTGGCGACTCACCAGATTGCCGCCATGGGCGTGGCGTTCGCCTTGGCCGCGCAACTGTTCGATGAAGAGAAAGCCACGATTGCGCGCCTGCGCGAGCGCTTGCTCGAACACCTGTCGGGCATTCCCGGCGTGCGCCTCAATGGCAGCGCGACCCAGCGCATCCCTCACACCTTGAGCCTGACCTTCAGTGAAGGCGAGTTCAACTCCGCGGCGTTGAGCGCATCGATTGCGTTTTCTGCGACCTCGGCCTGTAATTCCGCGAGCAATGCGCCGTCCCATGTGCTGCTGGCACTGGGGCATGACGCCCGTTCGGCGAGCCGCACCATTCGCTTGAGCCTGGGGCGTTTCACTACCGAGCAGGACATCGACCAGGCGGCACAACTGATTAAAGCGGCCTGCGCCAGTGCCCCGGCATTCTGGCAATAAGGCCTCAAGTGCCGACGTTGATCGGCACTCAACAATAATGATGAAGTGATTAGCAGGAGACATGATGAGTACGCAGCCTTCGATCAATGGATCGGTGCCCGAGCGCCTGGCGCACACCCGCGAGCTGATGAGCCGGGAGGGCATTCACGCCTTGCTGGTGCCGTCGGCCGATCCGCACCTGTCGGAATACCTGCCGGGCTACTGGCAAGGACGGCAATGGCTGTCGGGCTTTCATGGCTCGGTGGGCACGCTGATCGTCACGCCGGATTTCGCCGGTGTCTGGGCCGACAGCCGTTATTGGGAGCAAGCGACCAAGGAACTCAAAGGCAGCGGCATCGAACTGGTCAAGCTGCAACCGGGTCAACCCAGCCCGCTGGACTGGCTGGCCGAGCAAACCCCTGAAGGCGGCGTCGTCGCGGTAGACGGTGCGGTGATGGCCGTGGCCTCGGCACGTACGTTGGGTAGCAAACTCGAAGAGCGCGGCGCCCGTCTGCGCACCGACATCGATCTGTTGAGCGAAGTCTGGAGCGATCGCCCGACGCTGCCGAACGAGCCGGTCTATCAGCACCTGCCGCCTCAGGCGACGGTCAGCCGTGGCGAAAAACTCGCCAACCTGCGCGAGGTGTTGAAAGAGCGTGGCGCCGACTGGCATTTCATTGCCACCCTCGACGACATCGCCTGGCTGTTCAACCTGCGCGGCGGCGATGTGTCGTTCAACCCTGTGTTCGTCTCTTTCGCCTTGATCAGCCAACAACAGGCAACCCTGTTCGTGGCCTTGAGCAAAGTCAGCACCGAGCTGCGCGCGATCCTCGAAAAGGACGGCGTGACCCTGCGCGATTACAGCGAAGTGGCCGACGCCTTGCGCGCAGTGCCGAGCGGCGCGAGCCTGCAAGTCGATCCGGCACGCGTCACCGCCGGTTTGCTGGATAACCTGAACAGCGGCGTGAAACTGGTCGAAGGCCTGAACCCGACGACATTGGCCAAATCGCAGAAAAGCCTGGCCGATGCCGAGCACATCCGTCAGGCCATGGAGCAGGACGGCGCGGCGCTGTGCGAATTCTTCGCCTGGCTGGAGTCGGCGTGGGGCCGCGAACGCATCACCGAGCTGACCATCGACGAACACCTGACCGCCGCGCGCACGCGTCGTCCGGATTACGTGTCGCTGAGTTTCAACACCATTGCTGCGTTCAACGCCAACGGGGCGATGCCGCATTACCACGCGACCGAAGAAGAGCACGCGGTGATCGAGGGCGACGGTCTGTTGCTGATCGACTCCGGCGGCCAATACCTGGGCGGCACCACCGACATCACGCGGATGGTGCCGGTCGGTACGCCAACCGATGAGCAGAAGCGCGATTGCACACGTGTGCTCAAAGGCGTCATCGCATTGTCCCGTGCGCAATTCCCTAGGGGCATTTTGTCGCCGTTGCTGGACTCCATCGCCCGTGCGCCGATCTGGGCGGAAAACGTTGATTACGGTCACGGCACCGGGCACGGCGTCGGCTACTTCCTCAACGTTCACGAAGGCCCGCAAGTGATTGCCTATCAAGCTGTTGCTGCGCCGCAAACCGCGATGCAGCCGGGCATGATCACCTCTATCGAGCCGGGCACCTACCGTCCGGGTCGCTGGGGCGTGCGGATCGAGAATCTGGTGTTGAACCGTGAAGCGGGCAAGAGCGAATTCGGTGAGTTCCTGAAATTCGAAACCCTGACCTTGTGCCCGATCGACACGCGCTGCCTGGAGCCGTCGTTGCTGACTCAGGACGAAAAACAGTGGTTCAACGCGTATCACGCCGAAGTGCGCGAACGCTTGAGCCCGCTGGTCGACGGTGCAGCCCTTGAGTGGCTGAACACTCGAACCGCTGCTATCTGATCGGCTTGAGTTCAGGCGCTGCTTCCAGCGCCTGGCTCATGTAATCGACAAAGGCTTTGACCCTGGCGGATTGGCGACGATTCGCCGGGGACACGGCATGCATCGGCAGTGACTGCGCGGTGTAGTCCTGCAAAATCGCTGTCACTCGCCCGGCTTTCAAGTCTTCGCTGAACAGCCACACCGGCGACAACGCAATCCCCAGTCCCCCCAGCACCATCTCGCGGATTGCCTCCGAGTTGTTGCTTTGCGCATTGCCCTTGATCCGCACCTCGTGGCGTTGATTGTTTTTCTCGAAAACCCATAAATTCTGGCTGTTCAACAGATTGAACTGCAGGCAGTTGTGCCCGCCCAGTTCTGCCAGCGTGTGCGGTTGGCCGTGTTTTTTGAGGTAGGCGGACGCTGCGACAGTTACGCGGTGGGTGGTGCCGATGTGGCGGGCGATCAGGCCGCTGTCATTCAGTTCGCCGATTCTGAAGGTGACGTCCAGTCCTTCGCTGACCAGGTCCTGGTTTTGATCACTCAGTTGCAGGTCGATTTCTATACCGGGATGGCGCTCAAGGAATTGCGCCAGGCGCGGGGCAATCTGCAAACGCCCGAAGCTGACCGAGGACCCGATGCGCAGGTGACCGGCAATGCGCTCCTTGCCGGACTGGAAACTGTGCTCGGCCGCATCGACGGCCGCGAGGATTTGTCGACATTCGTTGTAGTACCGCTGGCCTTCATCCGTCAGGGAAAGCTGGCGGGTGCTGCGTGCAATCAGTTTTCCGCCCAGCCCGGTCTCCAGTGCCTTGAGCACTTTGCTGATGGTGGGCTGGCTGGTCTGCATCTCTCGGGCAACGGCAGAAAAGCTGCCGCGTTCGACGACCCTTACGAAGATCGCCATTGCATTGAGTTTGTCCACGGGGAGTTCTCATTGATGCCAGATAGGCATGGTCACTATAGCTATTTAGCGTCTTATCAGCATGAGTTGGTTGACCGAAGATTTATCCCACAGCCACCTCTGACGGAAATATGCGAAATGACTGACTCACTTGAAATGCGCGCTCTGATTGTCGACTCGGCCAACGCGCCGCTACGCTTGGCTTCCATTCAGCGGCCGGTGCCGGAAGCAGGGCAGGTATTGGTCCGGATCAAAGCCAGCGGGGTAAATCCACTGGACGGAAAAATCCGTTCGGGCCAGGCCGCCCACGCGCGTCAGTCATTGCCGGCTGTGTTGGGCATTGATCTGGCGGGAACCATCGAGGCGTTGGGGGAGGGGGGCAGTGGATGGCTGCCGGGCGATGAGGTTTATGCCATGGCCACCGGAATTGGCGGGGCGCAGGGTTCGTTGGCGGAGTACGCAGCAATCGATGCCAGACTGCTGGCGCGCAAGCCAGGCAATTTGAGTATGCGTGAGGCGGCGGGGTTGCCGTTGGTGTTGATTACGGCGTGGGAAGGGTTAGTGGACCGGGCGCGGGTGCGTGCGGGGCAGAAGGTGCTGATTCATGGTGGTGCGGGTGGTGTGGGGCATGTCGCGGTGCAAATAGCCCGCGCCTTCGGTGCCCAGGTGTTTGCCACCGGTTCTGCCAGGCATCAGGCAATCATCGAAGGCTTTGGTGCGACGTTTATCGACTATCGCCAGTCTTCGGTCGAGGAATATGTCGCGCAACACACGGATGGGGAGGGCTTCGATATTGTCTACGACACGGTGGGAGGTGAGACCCTGGATGCGTCATTCAAGGCTGTACGGGTATATCACGGTCATGTGTTGAGTTGCCTCGGTTGGGGGCAGCACAGTTTGGCGCCGCTCTCGTTTCGTGGCGCAACCTATTCCGGCGTGTTTACGTTATTGCCATTACTCACCGGCATGGGGCGCGATCGTCACGGGGAGATTCTTCGTGAGGCGGCTCGCTTGATCGAGGCGGGCAAGCTGAAGCCGTTGATAGATCCTCGGGCGTTCACTCTGCAAACCGCCGAGGCCGCCCATGAGCTGCTGGTTTGCGGATCGGCTCAGGGGCGGTTGGTCATCGAGATTTAACGCAGGGCTTCAATCACGAAGTCCAGTCGATCCTGGCCGAAGAACAGCTGGTTATCGATGAACATGCTGGGGGCGCCGAACACGCCGCGTTGCACCGCTTTCTCGGTGTTGTCCTTGAGCGCGGCCTTGACGTCTTCATCGGCGGTCAGGGCCAGCACTTCGTTGGGGTCAAAGCCGTTCTGCGTCAGCACTGAAGCGACGGTCGCCGGGTCATCGAGGCTGCGTCCCTCGACCCAAAGCGCTTTAAACAGGCAGTCGATGAATGCCTGGAAGCGTTCGGGATGGCGTAACTGCATGCCAGTGACGGCGCGCATCAGCATCAATGTATTAATGGGAAAGTGTGGATTGAACTTCAGTGGCACGCCATAACGTTTGGCGTAGCGGTCCAGGTCCTGAAACATATAAAGGCCCTTGGCCGGAATGGTCGCGGGGGATGCGTTGCCGGTGGCTTTGAAAACGCCGCCCAGCAGCATCGGGATGTAGACCAGTCGGCTGTCTGTCTGCTCGCAGATTTTCGGCAGTTGGGTATAGGCCAGGTAGGTGGCAGGGCTGCCGAGGTCGAAGTAGAACTCAACGGTTTTGCTCATGTTCAATGCGCTCTGTTTATTGTTATTGGGGGAGGGCTTACCAGCGTTCGCTCCAGGGGCGCAGGTCCAGTTCGAAGGTCCAGGCGTCACGGGGCTGGCTGTGCAGGTACCAGTAGTTCTCGGCGATGTGTTCGGGATTGAGGATGCCATCCTGATCCTTGGTGGCGTACTTCTCGGGAAAGGTGTCGCGGATAAAGTCGGTGTCGATAGCGCCGTCAACGACGACGTGGGCAACGTGAATATTCATCGGCCCCAGTTCGCGGGCCATGCTTTGAGCCAGTGCGCGAATGCCGTGCTTGGCACCGGCGAATGCTGCAAATCCGGCGGCACCCCGCAGACCGGCAGTCGCGCCGGTAAACAGAATCGTGCCCCGCTGACGCTTGGCCATGCGCTTGGCCACTTCACGGGCATTGAGAAAGCCTGAGAAACAGGCCATTTCCCAAATCTTGAAATACTTGCGAGCGGTTTCTTCGAGAATGCTGCACGGCACATTGGCGCCGATGTTGAACACAAACGCTTCGATAGGGCCGATCTGGCTTTCAATCTGCTCGACCAGCGCAATCACGTCCTCTTCCTTGCGCGCATCACAGGCAAACCCATGGGCTTCACCGCCCTCGGCCTTGATGGCGTCCACCAATGGCTGGAGTTTGTCCGCACTGCGCCGGGTGACACAGGCGACAAATCCTTCTTGAGCAAAACGTTTGGCAATAGCTCCACCAGTAGCATCACCGGCGCCGACAACCAGTACGACCTTCTTATTATTCATGGGGGGGGCTCTCTTTGCTAAACGATCGTTAACTAAACGAACGTTATGCTACGATTCGGCAGGCGTCAAGATGATCAATACAGAGGGCAAGGCAATGCGTTACTCGGCCAATCACAAACTGGAAACCAAACAGAAGCTGCTGGAAAGCAGTGCGTTGTCGGCGAAGAAGTCGGGTTTCGCAACAGTCGGTGTCGACGCCCTGATGAAGGCGATCGGCTTGAGTGGTGGGGCTTTCTACAGCCACTTTTCGTCGAAGGATGAGCTGTTCGCTTCAATTGTCGAGCGTGAGCTGGTTCAAAGTCTGGAACGATTGGGGGCGGATCAGGACCGTGACAGGCTCGAGCGCTGCCTGAAGCATTATTTGAGCATGTCCCATGTCGAACACCCGGAGTTGGGTTGCGCCTTGCCGGCATTGGGCGCCGAAATAGCCCGTTCAGACGTGTTGGTCCGGCAGCAGGCGGAGAACTGGATTTGTCGGCTACAAGAGAGTTGGGCGCGGATTCTGGAGAGCGACAGCCTGGCATGGGCGATTCTGTCGCAATGCATCGGTGCGTTGGTTGTGGCGCGAATGCTCGCCACCCCTGACATCCAGCGCACGGTACTGAAGTCCAGTTACGATGAAATCAGCCGTCAGATTGCCGGTCCACGGACCTGAAGAGACGGCCTATTTGCAGATGACGATCATGCTGCGGCTGGTATAGCCGGCCGGGTTGAGACCAAACGGATAATCGCCAGGTTCTTCCACGCCATCCCCTGATTTTGCGATGACCTTGTATCCCTTGGGCGCACAGGAGTTGGCTGCGCTGGTGTAGCACTTGTCCCAGGATGACGACAGCCCGGAACAGTTGATATGCAATCCTTTCTTGCCACGTTTGGTATGAGTTTCCGAAGTCGCCGCGCAGCCCGCAACTGCAAGTATGGCGATCAGTATCAAAATTCGTTTCATTGCTGTCCTTATAGCGTCCCCGGATCTTTGCGCCCGGGTCTGGCCGTGTTCGCTTTAGCTTGAAGCGTTCTTATATCCCTATCGTGAAAAATCCATGTCTGACACTGGGTTACGGGCCTAAACATGGCCTAATTGCGCGGTAAATACCAGACCTTCGTCAAATCCTGTATTAATCCGCGGCAACCGCAGGTTTGGCGGCACCGCCCATGGTCATGGTCGCGCCGACGGAAGCCAGAATGATGCAGATGATAGCCATCCACTGTGACAGTGAGAGGTATTCATGGAGGAACAACAGACCTGACAGGGCACCGATCGCAGGTTCAATACTCATCAGCGTGCCGAAGGTGCGGGCTGGCATTCGGGTCAGGGCGACCATTTCCAGCGTATAGGGTAGGGCAGTGGACAACAGGGCGACGCCGATCGCTATGGGGATCAGCGATGGCGTCAGCAGCGCGGCGCCGGCATGCACAATACCGATAGGCGCTACGAACAGTGCGGCAATCATGACGCCCAGTGCAGCAGTCTGTACGCCATTGTCTGCACCGGCCTTCTGGCCGAATAGAATGTACAACGCCCAGCAGACTCCGGCCCCCAAGGCATAACCCGCACCGACCAGATCGATACCGGCAGTCGTGGCTCCCGTGGGTATCAATAACAGCAACCCGATGGCGGCCAGTGCGATCCATAAAAAGTCGATCGCGCGACGTGAGGCATAAATAGCAACCGCCAGCGGCCCGGTGAACTCCAGCGCTACCGCGATTCCCAATGGGACTGTGCGCAGGGACATATAGAAGAGGAAGTTCATGCCGCCGAGTGCCATCCCGTAGACAATGACCGTGCGCAAGGATTTCGCGGTGAGCTTCGCACGCCATGGGCGCAGCAGTATCAGCATGATTACGCTGGCGAAAATCAACCGCAGGGTCGTTGTCCCCTGCGCACCGATAACCGGGAACATGCTTTTGGCCAGGGAGGCTCCGGACTGGATCGACGCCATGGCTATCAATAGCAGGCCAACCGAGAACAGGGTCGAGGCAAGGCTGCGGGGGTGGTCATTCATTGCGTGGCATCGTCCAAGGCAGGAAACGAACGTATTGTTCTAGTGTTGGGCAATATACTGCGCATTCAAGGTGTTCGCGTCTATATATAAGCAGTGATTTTGAGCATCCTGATAGAAAGGCTGAATTAGGGGTTGACGGCAGATTCTGAAAGTCTATAATTCGCCCCACTTCCGGCGCAGTCGAAACGGAAAACTCCTTGGTAAACAATGAGTTACGCAGTTTTCGACAGCGAGTTGCTTCAGGTCATCGAAGCCCAGAAGGAGTTGAAAGAGCGGTGTTGTTTGGCTCTTTTGACGATTCGATCTTCTCGGTCGAAAGCGGAGAAAAAGAGGTGTTGACAGCAGCGAGTAACGCTGTAGAATTCGCCTCCCGCTAACGAGAGATCGGAAGCGCAAGTG
>NZ_JAGYFX010000009.1:0-107693 GCF_019946615.1 Pseudomonas sp. BF-R-01 | reverse complement strand
CCATGGATGGCCGATGGCGGCGGGCCCACGGAGCAGGACCGGAGCGAGGGCATGCCGAGCCTAGGCGAGGCACCGAACGAAAGGGGCAAGAGCCCTTGGTTACTTGGGGCTTTTCCAAGTGACTCGCTGTAAAAGCGAAACCGCCAGCCGCCATCACAAAAAAAACGGATATGCCCTCCCCAACCGCTCTACCGCGCCTGACGAAACACCACCCCCAGACCAACAATAATCAGCACCATCCCCACCATGCTCAACACCGCAAGTTGGTTGCCGAAAAACAGATAATCCATCACCGCCGTCACCGCCGGCACCAGATAGAACAGACTGGTGACATTCACCAGATTGCCCCGGGCGATCAGCCGATACAGCAACAACGTCGCCAACACCGACACCACCAGCCCCATCCACAACACCGGCACGATGAAACCGCTGCTGCGTTCAAAGTGAAAGGGCTGGAACGGCACGAAAACCCCGCACAACAACAGCCCCGCCAGGTACTGCACCGGCAGCGTACCGAGGGGATTATCGGTGATGCGTTTCTGCATGATCGAACCGAACGTCATGCTCGCCAATGCCAGCAAACCGAAAAACATCCCGGCCAGCGACATGCCGGCCAGACCAATGCCCTGATACACCACCATGATCAATCCGGCCAAACCCAGCATCAAACCGAACACCCGGTTCGCTGAGCGCTGGCGCTCCATGATCACCACCGTGAGGATGGGCTGCACACCCATGATCGTGGCCATCACGCCTGGCGTGACCTTCAGGTCCAGGGCCAGCAGATAGAAAATCTGATAAGCACCCAGCAACACCACACCAGTGGCCATCGCATACAGCATCGGCTTGCCACCCTTGGGCAGTTTCAGCTTGAGCAATGGCACCAGCAGCACCAATCCACAAAGCGCGATGGCGAAACGAATCAGCAGAAAAGCGAAGGGCGACGCGTGGGCCAGGCCCCATTTGGAGAAGATCGCCCCGCTGCTCCACAGCAAAACGAACAGGCTCGTGGACGCCGCCGCGAGCGCGGATTTTTTCGAAAGGACAAACATGAATACCACCTGTAGTCAGGCATAAAAAGCCAACTCAGCCGAAGCTGAAATCCAGTAGTTTTTCAGGCGAACGCTTTTAGAAGGGCAAGGGAACAGCAGGGAAAGCTGATCAGCCCGAAACGCCAACGCCCGGCGGTGATACGACTGCGTACACCGGCGTGCTACGGACAGGTGGGGGGTAATGACTGATCTGCGCAGGCTGCTGATCCCCGCACGGCACGACGCCAGCGTGGACCGCTGAATCGACTACCGCGTTGATGAGGGAAGCAGGCATGGGCTGATCTTTTTTGATGGGATGGACGGTGAACGGAAATCACCGAGCGCCGACTATAACCAGCGCTCGACATGGATTGCAATGACTTGGACAAAGGGCCAGTAGATACAGCGTTAGACCTGCTGCTTACTCTGAGGGAAAGGAAATCGCCCACTGAGGGGGACAGGGAATGCAAGAGATCAAATGCCAAGGGAACGGACTCAACTTCGGTATCAATTGTATAAATCGAGAGCTAGAAAACTGGCCACCGCCAGCACCGCCGAGCTGCAAGAGAAAAAGGAACGGTCTGGCCCTACCGTTCTTGATTTATCGAAGGTGCGATTTGAACCTATCGACGCACAAGCGTTGAGTGCCTGGGAGCGCTGGGATGATTTTCATTTTTCATGGCATGACGTTGTTGGATGGAAAGCGAAGGAGCCTTTGGCGCTGGATTTATCCATCTGGTTCGATAAACAACTGTGTGGGCTCTGCTTCGCAAATCCAAACAAAAGTCGGCAACGAATTCGCATCGTCCGACTGGAGGGACGGCCAAGAGAGGCTCATCCCCTTAAAAAACGCATTGCTACATTGTCCATAATGGTCATTCAGCACTACGCCACAATTATTGGAAGCAGGTTCATCGAAGTTCAGGAGCCCTTGAAAGGGGCGATTCCTATTTATCAACAACATGGCTTCTATTTCGATACGGAACGGCGGCTTGTCAAAGCGGTGGAAAGCCAAGTATCGTAAAAAACTGCTTAATAAATGATCAATAGTGGAGGACAAAATGGGTAAATCCAGTAAGAAATCCCCTACAAAAAATCGCTTACCCGCACTGGAAAGGAAAAAGATTGCTCTGGTGCTCACGGATAGTCAGCGACGCCTTCTGGAAATACTTGCGACAGGCATCGAAGGCGAAGAACCTGACGTGCTCGCCGGGCGCCGATGAAATCCTGGGCAAAAAAAACCGCTCTAAGCGAGCGGTCTTTCTGTAATCGACATCAACCAAACAACCAATACCCCAACAACGTCAACACCACCACCGCGAGCACCGGCCGCAGCACACGGTAGGCTTTAGGATTGCGCCGCTTCCACTGCTTGACCACACCGCTGACCTTATCGCTGGAGTTCTTGCTCCAGGCGTAGGCCCGGTTAATCCCGCCGACACGCTCGTCATCGAGGTTCTGCGGCGCAGTGGCGCGACCGAGCAGGCTGCTGATCCAGCGGTTGATGCGGGTCATGATACGGTTGCTCAACGGACGTTCGATGTCGCAGAACAGAATGACCCGGGTCTTCTCGGTTTCGTTCTTGACCCAGTGCACATAGGTTTCGTCGAACATCACGTCTTCGCCATCACGCCAGGCGTAAACCTGACCGTCGACGAAGATGCGGCAATCATCGGAATTCGGTGTCGACAACCCCAGGTGATAACGCAGGGAACCGGCAAACGGATCGCGGTGCGGGTTGAGATGGCTGCCACCCGGCAGCAAGGCGAACATGGCGCCTTTGACGTTGGGAATGCTGCTGACCAGGGCCACGGTTTTCGGGCACAGCGTTTCGGCCGATGGCAGGGGTTTGTCGTACCACTTGAGGTAGAAACGCTTCCAGCCTTTCTTGAAGAACGAGCCAAAACCGGCGTCGTTGTTTTTCTCCGCGGCGCGAATGTAACCCTCATCAAACAGGTGCATCGCTTCGTCGCGGATGACTTCCCAATTGTCCTTGAGCACATCAAGTTCCGGGAACTTGCTGCGATCCAGATAGGGTTTGGAGGGCACGCTGGAGAACAGGTACATCAAGGCGTTGTAAGGTGCGAACAAAGCGGAGTGGTTGACGAACTGACGCAAGACCGGCAATCGCGCCTTGCCGCGCAAGTGCACATAGAGGGTGCTGCCGAGGAACAGCAGCAACAGCGATGCCTTCGCGGCAATGGTAAAGGTCATCTACAACTCCTTGAGAATTAGCAACTCTGCACTACGCCATTTACCCGACGTGGCAGTCGGCCATGATAAACACTACCGGCCTCGGGAAAAACCCGCTTTCCTCAACATTCACTGTTAAAGATTGTGCAACAACGCACTTCTTAACATATGTCTCCTGAACGGGGGCTGACCTGGATCAGCCCACTTGTCGGGATCAAAATCGAAACATCACTGCTTTGATTTGTTCACGATTACTGCTGATTCTCCTGCTCGGTAAACAGATCGCTGAACAGCATGCTCGACAGGTAACGCTCACCGGAGTCCGGCAGAATCACCACGATGGTCTTGCCCTGCATTTCCGGCGTTTCAGCCAGGCGCACGGCCACAGCCATGGCCGCACCGCAAGAGATGCCGCACAAAATCCCTTCCTCCTGCATCAAGCGCAAAGCCATTGCCTTGGATTCGTCATCGGTGACCAACTCGACCCGGTCCACCATCGACAGATCGAGGTTCTTCGGCACAAAGCCGGCACCGATGCCCTGGATCTTGTGAGGGCTAGGCTTGATCTCTTCACCGGCCAGCGCTTGCGTGATCACCGGAGACACCACGGGCTCCACCGCCACCGAGAGAATCGGTTTGCCCTGGGTATTCTTGATATACCGCGAAACCCCCGTAATGGTTCCGCCCGTTCCGACGCCGGCCACCAGCACATCGACGGCACCGTCGGTGTCGTTCCAGATTTCCGGACCAGTGGTTTTCTCGTGAATGGCCGGGTTGGCCGGGTTTTCGAATTGCGCCGGCATGAAGTAGAGGGACGGGTCGCTGGCAACCATTTCAGTGGCCTTTTCGATCGCACCTTTCATGCCTTTGGCCGGCTCGGTCAGCACCAGTTCGGCGCCCAACGCCTTGAGCACTTTGCGCCGCTCGATGCTCATGGACGCCGGCATGCTCAGCACCAACTTGTAGCCCCGTGCGGCGGCGACAAACGCCAGGCCAATGCCGGTGTTGCCGGAGGTCGGTTCGACGATGGTCATGCCAGGCTTGAGTTTGCCGGTGCTTTCGGCGTCCCAGATCATGTTCGCGCCAATCCGGCACTTC
Organism: Pseudomonas sp. BF-R-01; assembly: GCF_019946615.1. Classification (NCBI taxonomy): domain Bacteria; kingdom Pseudomonadati; phylum Pseudomonadota; class Gammaproteobacteria; order Pseudomonadales; family Pseudomonadaceae; genus Pseudomonas; species Pseudomonas sp. BF-R-01. The sequence continues at coordinate 103,371 of NZ_JAGYFX010000009.1, read as the reverse complement.
ACCGAGTAACCAGGGTTGCGCCCCTCGATCTTGGCCAGGATGGTCACGCCACGCGGCGCAATGCGGTTGATCTGCACCAGCGGCGTATTGCCGATGGAATGGGCGTTGTCAGCAAAGATACGGCTCATGGCTGGGTCCTTATGCAGCGTTGAATTAGCCCTCCACGGTATGCCTGTTGCCCGTGGTCGTCCAGTCAGTCGAACGTCCGGCCCGCACAGCAGTCAATCGCATTACACCGCCAGAGATTTGCCGCCATGAAGCGTCGATACAGTTGGCCTCTGTGGACCCTCGCCGGCCTCCTCATGTTGCTGTTTGCCCTGCACATCGCCCTGCCCTATCTGGTGCGTGACTACCTGAACGAACGATTGGCGAATATGGGTGACTATCGCGGGCAGATCACCGACGTGGACCTGGCCCTGTGGCGCGGCGCCTACAAAATCAACGGCCTGAAAGTCGTCAAGATCGAAGGCAAGGTCCCGGTGCCTTTCGTCAATGCGCCGCTGATCGATCTTTCCGTCAGTTGGCACTCGCTCTGGTACGACCACGCGGTCGTGGCCAAGGCGCAGTTCGTCAAACCCGAAGTGAACTTCGTCGACGGCGGCGCCAACAAGAAAAACTCCCAGACCGGTGAAGGCACCGATTGGCGGGCACAATTGGAGAAATTGCTACCGATCACCCTGAACGAAGTGCGGATCAGCGACGGCAAGATCAGCTTCCGGAACTTCAATTCCAGGCCCCCCGTGAACATGAACGCCACCCAGGTCAACGCGAGCATTTACAACCTGACCAACGTCGTCGACAAGGAAGGCAAGCGCGACGCACGGTTCGATGGCAAAGCGCTGCTGCTGGGGCACGCGCCACTGGAAACCAGCGCGACCTTCGATCCGCTGAGCGACTTCGAGGATTTCCAGTTCCGCCTACGCGCCACGGGCATCGAACTCAAACGCATGAACGACTTCGCCTCGGCCTACGGCAAGTTCGATTTCAATGCCGGGCATGGTGATGTAGTGATTGAAGCGCAAGCGAAAAAAGCCCAATTGACTGGCTACATCAAGCCACTGCTCAAAGACGTCGATGTGTTCAACTGGCAACAGGACGTCGAGAACAAGGACAAAGGGCTGTTCCGCTCCATTTGGGAGGCCATTGTCGGTGGCTCCGAAACCGTGCTGAAAAACCAGGGCAAGAACCAGTTTGCAACACGCGTTGAATTGAGTGGTAGCGTTCATCGGCAGGATATCAGCGCGTTCCACGCGTTTTTGCAGATTTTACGTAACGGTTTTGTCCAGGCCTTCAATGCCCAGTATGAACGGCCGAAGCCGGAGTCCGGTTAGGGTTTGCGTGTAACGGTGTAACGGCCGGTTTCTTCAGCCGCCCGCGCCGGATCTCGCAGCTGCAGAAAATCCCACCCCAGACAGGCCAACGCCAATGACCGGGGCACTGCTTCACGGCCACTGCTGTAACGCGTGATGCTGCGGGCACTCACCCCCAAAGCCTCGGCGGCCTGATTGAGCGGCAACCCGGTACGCGCACGCCAGTCGATGAAGATCCGGGTGTTTTCATCCGCTGCGTTTTGCGCGAGTGCATCCAGATAAACAGTGTCTGCGCCGATCTGGATATCCTGCTCAGGCCATTCGACGCACCAGCCATCATCGCCCAGGGTTGCACTGGCGAAAGCTCCCGCCTCCAGCAACGGCTGCAATCCAGGATAGGTACGCAGGTCACGGCTCAAATCGAGCGTCAATTGCTGACCATCGATAAATGTCAGCGCCAAACGGTAATCCGGCAACGCCTGCACGGCAGACAACCGTGGTCGTTTCATGGGTAACATCGTTTCCAGTCCTCCAGTAGCTGCACCTGATGGGTCCTGACCCATTCCAGAGCTTCCTTGATAATCAACGGCGGCGCCTTGCCGACCATCACTTCAACCGTTTCCAGGCTGAGCATCACATCCAGCCCGCCACCGGTCAGGTGGACATGGGGCGGCGGATGGTCCTTCTCTCGCAACTGAATGCGGTACGTATCGCGAAATCGATATTTAGTAGACATGCCTCGCAAGCTATCGCCAAAATGGCGATAGCTCAATACTGGCCAGCCGCCGAGACTGAGTCAAGATGTGACGCCCCATTCAGAGACTGAATAAGCCGTCTGCGTTCACAGTCGACCGGGCAGCGCGTTATAGTCGGGTACTACAATTATTGCGCCCCGCCCTGCCCTGTCAGGTCGGCGTTACCGTTCGAGGATTAGCAGATGAAGTTCGAAGGCACCCAGGCCTACGTCGCCACCGATGACTTGAAGCTGGCGGTCAACGCCGCCATCACCCTGGAGCGTCCGCTGCTGGTCAAGGGCGAGCCGGGCACCGGCAAGACCATGCTGGCCGAACAACTGGCCGAGTCTTTCGGCGCCAAGCTGATCACCTGGCACATCAAATCCACGACCAAGGCGCATCAGGGCCTGTACGAGTACGACGCGGTCAGCCGCCTGCGCGATTCGCAGCTGGGCACGGAAAAGGTCCACGACGTTCGCAACTACCTGAAAAAGGGCAAGCTCTGGGAGGCTTTCGAGTCCGAAGAGCGGGTGATTCTGCTGATCGACGAAATCGACAAGGCCGACATCGAGTTCCCGAACGACCTGCTGCAAGAACTCGACAAGATGGAGTTCTACGTTTACGAGATCGACGAGACCATCAAGGCCAAGAAGCGCCCGATCATCATCATTACCTCCAACAACGAGAAAGAGCTGCCGGACGCTTTCCTGCGCCGCTGCTTCTTCCACTACATTGCCTTCCCGGATCGCGTCACGCTGCAGAAGATCGTTGACGTGCACTACCCGGACATCAAGAAGGATCTGGTCAGCGAAGCGCTGGACGTGTTCTTCGACGTGCGCAAGGTGCCGGGCCTGAAGAAGAAGCCATCGACCTCCGAACTGGTGGACTGGCTGAAGCTGCTGATGGCCGACAACATTGGCGAAGCAGTGCTGCGCGAACGCGATCCGACCAAGGCCATTCCGCCACTGGCCGGTGCTTTGGTGAAGAACGAACAGGACGTGCAATTGCTTGAACGCCTGGCCTTCATGAGTCGTCGCGGTACTCGCTAAGCTCTGATTAAGTAGGGGCAATCGCCATGCTGCTCAACCTGTTCAATGAAATGCGCGCAGCCAAGGTGCCCGTCTCGGTGCGCGAGCTGCTGGACCTGATCAACGCGCTGAAACAGCGCGTGACCTTCGCCGACATGGACGAGTTCTACTACTTGTCCCGGGCGATTCTGGTGAAGGACGAAAAGCATTTCGACAAGTTCGACCGAGCGTTCGGTGCTTACTTCAATGGCCTGGAAAAACTCGACGATCACCTTCAGGCCCTGATTCCTGAAGACTGGTTGCGCAAGGAATTCGAGCGTTCGCTGACCGACGAAGAGCGGGCGGCGATCCAGTCCCTTGGTGGCCTGGACAAGCTGATCGAAGAATTCAAGAAACGCCTGGAAGAACAGAAAGAACGCCACGCCGGTGGCAACAAGTGGATCGGCACCGGTGGCACCAGTCCGTTCGGTTCCGGCGGCTTCAACCCGGAAGGCATTCGGGTCGGCGATGCCGGCAAGCGCCAGGGCAAGGCGGTCAAGGTCTGGGATCAGCGCGAGTACAAGAACCTCGACGATTCGGTGGAATTGGGCACGCGCAACATCAAGGTCGCCCTGCGTCGGCTGCGTAAGTTCGCCCGTCAGGGTGCGGCCGAAGAACTGGACATCGATGGCACCATCGACCACACCGCCAAGGATGCCGGGCTGCTGAGTATCCAGATGCGGCCGGAGCGGCGTAACACCGTCAAGCTGTTGCTGCTGTTCGACATCGGAGGTTCGATGGATGCGCACGTGAAGATCTGCGAGGAGTTGTTCTCGGCCTGCAAGACCGAGTTCAAACACCTGGAGTACTTCTACTTTCACAACTTCATTTATGAATCGGTGTGGAAGAACAACATGCGCCGCACCTCCGAGCGCACGTCGACCCAGGACCTGCTGCACAAGTACGGCGCCGACTACAAAGTGATCTTCATCGGTGACGCGGCGATGGCGCCTTATGAGATCACCCAGGCCGGCGGCAGCGTCGAGCACTGGAACGAAGAAGCCGGTTACGTGTGGATGCAGCGGTTCAAGGAGAAGTACAAGAAGCTCATCTGGATCAACCCGTATCCGAAAGATACGTGGGGCTATACGTCCTCGACCAATATCGTTCGGGATTTGATTGATGACCAGATGTACCCGCTGACGTTGCGGGGGCTTGAGGAAGGGATGCGGTTTCTTTCCAAGTAATCTTTGCAGTCCGCCAGGGCCCCATCGCGAGCAGGCTCGCTCCCACACTGGATTTTGAGCGGACACAAATTATGTGTTCGCAGAAGTTCAACTGTGGGAGTGAGCCTGCTCGCGATGCTTTTAGCTGTTCAAAAAACGTCGCAGATACTCAACCTGTTCGCGATGCGCGACATCCTGCACCACCGGCCGCAACCGCACCGTCGCCCCCGGCAGACACTGCGCCAGCCGCGCCAGCGCCAACGGCGTCAACGCCCCCAGTCGCGGATAACCGCCAATGGTCTGCCGATCATTGAGCAGCACAATCGGCTGCCCGTCCGGCGGCACCTGCACCGCACCCAGCGGAATACCTTCGGAAATCATGGGTTTGCCCTGGTACTGCAACGCTGTTCCCAGCAAGCGCATACCCATGCGGTCGGCGCGACTGTCGAGGGTCCAGGCGCTGTTGAACGCATCGAACAAGCTCTGGCCGCTGAACTCGCCGATCTGCGCGCCGAGTACCACGTCCAGTGGCAAATCGGATTTGAAGTCCGGTACTTGTTCGCGAGGCAACTCGCGCATCAGCAATGGCGCTTCAGCCGAATAGCTCAGCGACGCGCCTTTGGCTAACGCCCGCCCCATGCCGTCCAGCCCACCCAGCTCCTCACGCACCACCGTCGCGCTGCTGCCCAACACCTTCGGCGCATCAAAGCCGCCCGGCGCCGCGAGATAAGCCCGCGCCCCCAGGAGTGGCTGAGTGAACTGCAAACGCTGACCTTTGCGCAGCTTGAAACTGCGCCACGGCGCCAGCGCCTGACCGTCCAGTTGCGCGCCAAGGTCTGCCCCGGCCAGCGCGAGCAAGCAATCCTCTTCGGCAACAACGCTGAACCCGCCGAGGGTGATTTCGATCACCGCTGCATCCAGCGCATTGCCCAGCAGCCAGTTGGCCCAGGACATCGAGCGCCAATCCAGCCCGCCGCCCTGGGTCACGCCCAGATGCCGCACGCCAAAACGGCCAGCGTCCTGCAACAGGCACAACGGTGTGCTCGCTTCAATCGATAGCCGGCTCATGCCTGCGCCTCCAGTGGCGTGTCGTCACCGCCCAGGTTGATGAACTCGGCGTGGCTGACCGCTTGAAAACGCACGGTGTCGCCCGGTTGCATCAGGCTGTAGCCATCGCGTTCGCGGTCGAACAGTTTGGCCGGGGTGCGGCCGATCAGGTTCCAGCCGCCGGGGGACACCACCGGGTAGGCAGCGGTTTGCCGTTCGGCGATCCCGACACTGCCGGCCGCGACTTTTTTGCGCGGCGTATTCAGGCGCGGTGCGGCGAGGACTTCTTCCACCAACCCCATAAAGGCAAAACCCGGCGCGAAGCCCAAGGCGAACACCTGATACTCACGGTCACTATGGCGGCGGATCACCTCCTCCACGGCCAGCCCGCTGCGCTGAGACAACAGGCGCAATTCCGGACCGACGCTCACGTCATACCAGACCGGCAGCACATGACATTTGCCCCCGGTGCGGGTGTTGGGCGACAAATCGATCAGTGCTTCGGCGATCAATTCCCGCGCCTGCGCCGGGCTCAATGCGCTCAGATCGTAATGCACCATCAACGTCGTATACGACGGCACCAGATCAATCAAATGTGCACCGAACGCCGCACGCAGGTTTTCGCTGGCAGCGAGCATCCACGGCATGTTGGCTTCGGCGATCTCATCGAACAGCCGCACCATCAGGCAATCCAGCGCCACCACTTCCACCCGAAGTTTCATGGCGCACTCTGCTGATCGAGGGCTTCGCGAATGCGCCGCACGGCCGCCACGGAACTGGCGTTGTCACCGTGTACGCACAGGGTGTTGGCCTGTAGATGCAAGGCGCTGCCATCGCTGGCGGTCAGGTTGTCACCACGGGCGATGGTCAGTGCCTGGTCGATGATTTTTTCCGGGTCGTGATGCACTGCACCCGGCAGTTGCCGCGAAACCAGCATGCCGGCGCTGTCATAGGCACGATCGGCGAACGCTTCGAACCACAACGTCACGCCGTACTCATCACCCAATCGCTGTGCGGCGCTGTTGTCGCGGGTCGCCATCAGCATCAGCGGCAACGTCTTGTCATAAGACGCCACGGCCTGCAGCACGGCGCGCAATTGCGCCGGGTTGGCCATCATGTCGTTGTACATCGCGCCGTGGGGTTTGACGTAGCTGACGCGCCCGCCCTGCGCCCGGCAGAGGCCGTCGAGGGCGCCGATCTGATAGTGCAGAATGTCCTGAAGTTCCTGGGCGGTATACGCCATGGAGCGACGGCCGAACCCCACCAGGTCCTGATAGGCCGGATGGGCGCCGATCTGCACGCCGTTGCTCAGGGCCAGGCTGACGGTCTTGCGCATGATGCTCGGATCGCCGGCGTGAAAGCCGCAGGCGATGTTGGCGCAATCGATGAAGGGCATGACCTCGGCGTCCAGACCCATGGTCCAGTTGCCGAAGCTCTCGCCAATGTCGCAGTTCAATAGCAGGCGGCTCACGGTGAACACTCCTGTAGGTTTTGTTCTTTTCAGATGTGGGCAGATTACTGCGCATCCAGTTGTTTGCCACGGGTTTCCGGCAGGCTCAACGCCGCAAGGATCACTACCCCGTAGGAAACCGCCGCGAACGCCCCGATGCCTACGCTCAATGGCACCTTCTGGCTGAGCAAGCCGATCAACAGCGGAAACAACGCCGCCAGCGCCCGGCCTATGTTGTAGCAAAAGCCCTGGCCCGACCCGCGAATCCGCGTCGGAAACAACTCGGTCAGGAAGGCACCCATGCCGCTGAAAATCCCCGAGGCAAAGAAGCCCAACGGAAAGCCCAGCCACAGCATCACGCCGTTACTGACCGGCAATTGGGTGTAAAGCAACACGATGGTGAACGAGCCCACCGCGAACAGAATGAAGTTTTTCTTACGGCCAAGGATGTCAGTCAAATACGCGCTGATGACGTAACCGACGTAGGAACCGACGATCACCATCGCCAGATAACCGCCCGTGCCGAGTACGCTCAAACCACGTTCGTTCTTCAGGAACGTCGGCAGCCAGGAAGTGATTGCGTAGTAACCGCCCAGTGCGCCGGTGGTCAGTATCGAAGCGCGAAGCGTGGTGAAGAGGATGCCGGGGGCGAAAATCTCGTAGAACTTCGCCGGGTTGCTCGGTTCCTGTTTGGCTTTGGCTTCGCGGTAGATTTCCGGGTCCTTGACCAGGCGACGGACGAAGATCACGAAAACCGCCGGGACGATGCCGAGGATAAACAGTGCACGCCACGCGTCTTCCGGTGGCAACACCGAGAACAGCAGCGCATACAGAATCGCCGTCAGCCCCCAACCCAGCGCCCAGCCCGATTGCACCATGCCCACCGCTTTGCCACGGTCCTTCGCGCGAATCACTTCACCCATCAGCACCGCGCCGGCGGTCCACTCGCCGCCAAAACCGAAGCCCATCAAGGTGCGGCTGATCAGCAGTTGTTCGTAGTTTTGCGCGAAGCCGCAGAGGAAAGTGAAGAAGGCGAACCACAGCACCGTCAGTTGCAAGGTGCGCACGCGGCCGATGCGGTCGGAGAGAATCCCCGCCACCCAGCCGCCGATGGCCGAGGCAATCAGCGTACTGGTGTGAATCAGCCCGGCCTCACCGGTGGTGATGCCCCACATCGCAATGAGGGTCGGCACCACGAAGCTGAGCATCTGGGTGTCCATGCCGTCCAGGCCGTAGCCGATCTTGCAGCTCCAGAATGTGCGGCGTTCCTGCTGATTGATGTTGCGGTACCAGTCGAAAGGTCCCGGGCGAGCCGTGGCTTTCGGGATGACGGTGGTGTCGGGCGCACTCATGGCAACTCTCCGTGCAAATTTTATTGGTATTGTTCTGAGCCCCGACGACGCCTATCGTGGGAACCGGATGGCCTGATTTTTGGGCGCACGCCCCTATTGCGTCCAACTAATAAAAACCCGCCTTAGACATAAGAAAACTTTATCCACGAGCTGACCCCATGAACCTGAAGTTTCTCGAGACCTTCGTCTGGGTCGCCCGACTCAAAAGTTTTCGCCTGACCGCCGACAAGCTCTTCACCACCCAGGCGTCGATTTCCAGCCGCATCGCCGTGCTCGAAGGCGAACTCGGGGTGAAGCTGTTCCTGCGCGATTCACGCGGCGTTAGCCTGACGCCCGAAGGCTTGAAAGTGCTCGAACATGCCGAGCAGATGATGGACACCATGCAGGCGCTCAAGCAGTCGATCGAGACCCGCTCCAGCAAGGTCGGACGGGTGCGCATCGGCGTGATGGACACGGTGATTCATACCTGGCTGAGCCCGTTGGTTGCACAGATGACGGATCACTATCCGCTGGTGGAAATCGAGCTGGTGGCCGATACCTCGCTCAACCTCTGCGATCAGCTGCAAAAAGGCTTCCTCGACTTGATCCTGCAAACCGACCTGCTGCGTCAGGAGAGCGTGCGCAGCCTGGAGCTGGCCAGTCACCCGATGGGCTGGATCGCTGCCAGCAACTCGATCTACAACCGCGAGTATTCCAGCGTGGCCGATCTGGCGCGGGAGCGGATCATTACCTACTCGAAAAACTCACACCCGCATCAAGAGGTGCTCGCGTTGATGCAGGCCAATGGCGTCATGACGCCACGGCTGAACTGCGTGAATTCGGTGTCGGCGATTACCCGGCTGCTGCGGGACGGTTTCGGCATTGGCGCGTTGCCACCGGTGCTGGTGGCCGAGGAGCTGGCGCGCGGCGAATTGACCTTGCTGGCCATCGATCAACGGCCACCGGATCTACAGGTGGTGGTGTCCTGGCGGACCGGGGCGGAATGGGTCGAGGAGATTGTCGCGCTGTGTCAGCAGGTGTTGGCGGGGTATGCGCGCAAGGTCGGCGAAAACTACATCGTCCTTGCGCGCTGATCACTTACAACCCGCGCAAATCCCGCTCTTCAATCGGCCGGCTCTGGCGCAGGCGCTTGCCGCCCAGCACCACCCAGTCGATCAGCCGGAACAGGCATTCAATCCCGAACGACAGCAGCAACGCGCCGCTCATGCCCCAGATCATCGCTTCCGGCGTCAGCAGGATCTGGTAGCTGTAGCCGTTCCAGGTTTCCTTGCGGATATCCGGGTCGGCGGCCAGTACAACCTGCAGGAAGCGGATGTACCACGGGCCTTGCATGGCCTGGAATTGTTTATCGAGGGCCAGTTGACGGGTCAGCAGGTTGCTCAGGCTGTCGGCATCGCTGCGGAAAACCGGGTCTTCGCTGGCGCGGTAGTGGGCGACCAGGGCCTGCATGTCACCCTTGAAAAATTGAATGGCGGTGCCCTGGAAACCGCTCAAGCCGGTCTGCGCCTCAATCAGGTGCGCTTCGACCCGCTTGGCGTAATCGTTGATGAACCCCGGCACCTGGACGCCGATCAACAGGCCTGCCGCGAACAACACCAGCCGTAGATAACTGAGCAACATGGGGGAGAATCCTTATTCGGTCTTGCCCTGGCTGACGCATTCACCGCGTCGCCAGAGGCTCCATTGGCCCGGTTCGTAGCGGGTCCAGGTTTCGTTTTCGGTCAGGGGCTCGGTGGCGATGACCGTGACCACGTCGTTGGGCGTGGTTTCGGCCTGGAAATCGACGATCACGTCGACATCCTTCAAGCGCGCCGGGCCGAACGGTGCACGACGGGTAATCTGCGCCAGCTTGGTCGAGCAATAGCAGAACAGCCAGTCGCCGTCGCTGAGCAGGCAGTTGAACACGCCTTTGCTACGGTATTCGGCGCAGGCGGCAACCAGATCGGGAAGCAGTGTTTCGATCTCTACCGGTTCCGGGAACGCCGCGCGTACGCGGTTGAGCAGATCGCAGAACGCCGCTTCACTGTCGGTATCGCCGACCGGGCGATAAAAGCTGGTGATCGGCTGAAAGTCCGCCAGTTGGCCATTGTGGGCGAAACACCAGTTGCGCCCCCACAGTTCGCGCACGAACGGATGGGTGTTGGACAGGCAGACCTTGCCGACGTTGGCCTGGCGGATATGGCCGATGACCACTTCGCTCTTGATCGGATAACGTTGCACCAGGTTGGCGACTTCAGACTCGCTGCTCGCCGCCGGGTCCTGGAACAGGCGCAGGCCGCGGCCTTCATAAAAGGCGATGCCCCAACCGTCACGGTGCGGGCCCGTGCGGCCGCCGCGCTGCATCAGCCCGGTAAAGCTGAACACGATATCGGTCGGCACATTGGCGCTCATGCCCAATAACTCACACATGCTCGGACTCTCTGTAAGGCAGGGGCAAGGTTACAAACGCGGTTCGACGCGCATACGCTGAGGGTTGCTCGGGACCGGCGGACGACCGTAACGGTCATCACCGGCACCGCCGAAAGGATGATCGTCGTCAGGGTTGTCGGCCCGGGCCGCAGCCTTGGCGGCTGCCGTGCGTTCCTTGCGGGCGTTGGAAGCGCGTTCGATCGGGAAACGGATCGCGACGAACACCAGGTAAATGCCGAAGGCGATCATGCCGTACATGAACAGGTCGGAGACCGCCCGCCAGGCATTGTTGCCAACCTTGAACGCGAGATCGAGGGCGGTAATGGCGATGGCCGGTGCGACTTTTTCCTTCACCGGATCGATGATCGTCGGACTGAACAGCAACACAGCGACCAGCAGCCGCAGGGGCTCGCGCAACCAGCGCCACATCCAGCGGGTCATGCGCATCCACACCAACAGGCAGCCTAAAGCGGCGAAGGCGTAAAGGCCCCAAGCGATCAGATAGTCGTTCTCGGTCATGGTGTCCATGGCAAGGCAGGCAAAGAGGCGCTTATAGTAACGACTTTTCGCACATCAGGCTTGTCCCAATGCCGGCCGGCTATGCACAAACCCTGTGGGAGCGGGCTTGCTCGCGAAGGCGTCCTGTCAGCAACATTGATGGCGACTGACACACCGCTTTCGCGAGCAGGCTCGCTCCCACAGGGATTTTCGTCATTTGCCTATAGCCTGCGAACCCCTCTATTCCGTACATCGCCCGAGAGCCCTTCATGCCCCAATCCGCCAACATCACCAGCGCCCCGATTGCCCACAAGGCTGAAGGTTCTGACCCGTATGCCTGGCTGCAGGAACGCGACACCGACGTGGTGCTCGATTACCTCAAGGCTGAAAACCGCTATCTAGAGGCGCAAACCGCCGATCAGGCCGGTCTGCGCGAAACCCTCTTCGAAGAGATCAAGGGCCGGATTCTCGAAACCGACCTGTCTCTGCCCTCCCCGTGGGGCCCGTATCTGTATTACACGCGCACCACCGCCGGCGACGAATACGCCCGTCACTACCGCTGCCCGCGCCCGGCGGATGACAGCCTGCAACTCGACGAAAGCCAGGAACAGCTGCTGTTGGACCCGAACGAACTGGCCAACGGCGGTTTCTTTTCCCTCGGCGCGTTCAGCATCAGCCCGGACCACCAGCGCCTGGCCTACAGCCTCGACACCACGGGCGATGAGATTTACACGCTGTTCGTGAAGGAATTATCCAGCGGCCGCGTCAGCGAACTGGAATTCGCCGACTGCGATGGCAGCATGACCTGGGCCAACGACAGCCTGACGCTGTTTTTCGGCGAACTGGATGACACCCATCGCCCACACAAACTGTTCCGCTATCGGCTGGACGGCACGGCGGCCGAAGAAGTGTTCCATGAGCCGGACGGCCGCTTCTTCATGCATTGCTATCGTTCAAGCTCGGAGCAGCAATTGCTGCTGGCGCTGGGCAGCAAGACCACCAGCGAAGTCTGGGTGCTCGACGCGTTCCAGCCGCAACAGGCGTTTACCTGTGTGGCGCCACGGGTCGAAGACCACGAGTACGACGTCGACCACGGCGCCCTCGACGGCGCGTGGACCTGGTTCATTCGCACCAACCGCGACGGCATCAACTTTGCCCTGTACACGGCCGTCGATACCGGCGTCGCACCGACCGAAGCCGACTGGCAGAACCTGATTCCCCACAGCAACACCACGATGATCGACGGCATGAGCCTCAACGCCGGCGCCCTGACGCTGAGCCTGCGGGTCGGCGGCTTGCCGATCATCGAGGTTCACCCGCAAGACCTGCCGAGCTACCGCGTGCAATTGCCGGATGCGGCCTACAGCCTGCACGTGCAAAACAGCCTGGAATTCGTCAGCGAGCGGATCCGCTTGCGCTATGAAGCATTGAACCGTCCGGCGCAAATCCGCCAATTGGACCTGGTCAGCGGCGAACAGAAAGTGCTCAAGGAAACCCCGGTGCTCGGCCCGTTCGACGCCGATGCCTATGTCAGCCAGCGCCTTTGGGCGACCGCACCGGACGGTACGCAAGTGCCGATCAGCCTGGTGGTCAAGCGCGAAGCCCTCGGCAAGCCGACACCCCTTTATCTGTACGGCTACGGCGCCTACGGCGAAAGCCTCGACCCGTGGTTCTCCCACGCGCGCCTGAGCCTGCTGGACCGCGGCGTGGCGTTTGCCATCGCGCACGTGCGTGGTGGCGGCGAGTTGGGTGAAGCCTGGTATCGCGCCGGCAAACAGGAACACAAGCACAACACCTTCAGCGACTTCATCGCCTGCGCCGAGCACCTGATCGCCAACGGTTTCACCACCTCACAGCAATTGGCGATCAGCGGTGGCAGTGCCGGCGGGTTGTTGATCGGCGCGGTGCTTAACATGCGGCCGGAGCTGTTCGGCGCGGCGATTGCCGAAGTGCCGTTCGTCGATGTGTTGAACACGATGCTCGACCCGGATCTGCCGCTGACCGTCACGGAATACGACGAGTGGGGCAATCCTGAAGAGCCGGACGTTTATGATCGGATCAAGGCCTACGCCCCGTACGAAAACGTCACCGCGCAGGCGTATCCGGCGACGCTGGTGATCGCTGGATACAACGACAGTCGCGTGCAGTACTGGGAAGCGGCGAAGTGGGTAGCGAAATTGCGCGCGACCAAAACCGATACCCATCAACTGCTGCTCAAGACCGAATTGGGCGCCGGGCATGGCGGAATGAGTGGCCGTTATCAGGGATTGCGTGACGTAGCACTCGAATACGCATTTGTTTTCGGGGTTTTGGGCATTGCCTGAGGAACTTGGCTCGGCGTTCGGGTCTTAAATCCAGTATGCCGAGCCTGCCCTTGTAGGAGCGAGGCTTGCCCGCGAAGAGGCCGTAACATTTAACATCTATGTTGGCTGTGATAATGCCTTCGCGGGCAAGCCTCGCTCCTACAGAGAGCGCTCCATAATCCCGCAAAGACACAAGAAAAAGACCGTGACGACATGTCAGAACCGACCTTACTGAACAACGAAATCCGCGACTGGCTGATGGACTGTGGCCTGTTCGATCAACTGCTGCCCGCCGACTTCGCAGCCGCCTCGGGCTACTTCAGCATCAGCACGGTGGCCGAGGGCGAAGAGATCTTCCGCGAAGGCGATGCCGGCAGTTTCATGTGCATCATCCATACCGGCCAGGTCGCGGTACAAAAAACCAACAGCGACGGACAACGGGTGACCATGGCCACGCTGCGCAGCGGTCGGGCGTTCGGCGAAATGGCTGTGCTCGATGGCGAACGGCGTTCCGCCAGTTGCGTGGCCGCGAGCAATTGCCAGCTGCTGAACCTGGGCAAGGATTCCCTGGAAAAGATGCTCAACGACGCGCCGAAAATCGCCGCGAAGATCATCCGCGCCCTCGCCGTCTCCCTGTCAAAACGCCTGCGCATGGCCGACGGGCAACTACTCTCGCAGCAGGTTTAACCACCGGGCGACTTGATCTTCGTGCGGTTCTGCTCAAGCCCCGGCAAGGGCTGATCCTTGGGCGGGCTGGGCACGATGATCGGCGGCAACAGCGGCGGCCCGCCACTGCCAGGCCCGACTTTAGGCACACTGTTGGGGGTGATCTGCGGGTACGGCGTCGGTGTTGCCGTGCCGGGCGAACCGGGGAGCGGCGACGGGCTGGTCGGAATGGTTTGCAGCTCTTGGGCCTGCACTGCAGTTATCGAGAGCGCGGCCAAGGCAATGACCGTTAGAATGGTGCGCTTCATCAATGGCTCCGTTAGCCTTGTTGTCTATTTGCAGGCTACTCCCAACTGCGTTCGTTTGCCTCCCCCATGCCCTTCCTCCTCAAGAGATCCCCATGAAACGTTTCGTTCTGCTCGACACCGCGCCTATCCCTGAAAACGGCGGTGCCCTGTGCCTGTTCGAATACGGAGAGGATTTCGTCATCAAGATCCAGGGCGGCGACGGCGGACAATTGATGAATACGCGCATGCACGGTTCTGAAGATGCGCTGGCCGAGATCCCCTGCCGCAAGGTCGCCGGACGGCCGAATTCACGGGTATTGATTGGTGGCCTGGGCATGGGCTTTACCCTCGCCTCGGCCCTCAAGCATTTGGGCAAGAGCGCTGAAGTGGTGGTCGCCGAACTGGTGCCGGGCGTGGTCGAGTGGAATCGCGGGCCGCTGGGCGAGAAAGCCGGCAACCCGCTGCTGGATAAACGCACGGTGATTCGCATGGAAGACGTGGCGAACGTGCTGCAGGCCGAACCGCAAGGTTTCGATGCGATCATGCTCGACGTCGATAACGGCCCGGAAGGCCTGACCCAGAGAGCCAACAGCTGGCTCTATTCCTCGGGCGGCCTGAGCGCCTGCGCCAAAGCCTTGCGCCCAAAAGGGGTGCTGGCCGTCTGGTCCGCCAGCGCCGACAAGCAGTTTTCCGACAAACTGAAGAAAGCGGGCTTCAAGGCCGAGGAAGTCCAGGTCTTCGCCCACGGCAACAAGGGCACCCGCCACACCATCTGGATTGCCGAGAAGCTCAAGGGCTAGGCTAAACTTACGTCATAACCGTCATTAGTCTTTTACAAAGGTGAACCCATGAGTTCGTCAACACCGACCAACACCTCGAAGCTGGACCGCATCCTCGCCGACAACCAGCGCGACAAGGAAATGGGTTACCGCGACAAAGCCCTGAAGATGTACCCGCACGTGTGCGGCCGCTGCGCCCGTGAATTTTCCGGCAAGCGCCTGAGCGAACTGACCGTGCACCACCGCGACCACAACCACGACAACAACCCGCAGGATGGTTCGAACTGGGAATTGTTGTGCCTGTATTGCCACGACAACGAGCACTCGCGGTATACCGACCAGCAGTATTTCGGTGAGGGTTCGTTGAGCACGCCGAAGATTGCCAAGGCGACGCATAACCCGTTTGCGGCGTTGGCTGGGTTGATGAAAAAAGAAGACTGAATATCTTCATTGCCTGACTTGGCCCCATCGCTAGCAGGCTAGCTCCCACAGGGGATCTTCTGTGCACATAAGAGTTTGTGAACACCCAAGATCCAATGTGGGAGCTAGCCTGCTAGCGATAGCAATTGTTCAGGCACCACCAATCTCAAACCAGACACCCCCTCCCCCAATCCCCGTATAATCGCCGTTTTTTCCCCGAAGGCACCCCGCTCGTGGCAGACAAACGGTACAGCTGCATTGGTTTGTTCAACCCAAAATCACCGGAAAACGTCGGCTCGGTCATGCGCGCCGCCGGCTGCTACAACGTGGCGTCCGTGTTCTACACCGGCAAGCGCTATGACCGCGCCGCCGACTTCGTCACCGACACCAAGCGCGTTCACTACGACATTCCGCTGATCGGCATCGACGACCTGAAAAAAATCCTGCCGCTGGGCTGCGTGCCGGTGGCCGTGGAACTGGTCGACGGCGCCCGTTCGCTGCCGGAATACACCCACCCGGATCGCGCGCTGTACATCTTCGGCCCGGAAGACGGCTCGCTGGATAAAGAGATTCGCGACTGGTGCGAAGACGTGGTCTACATCCCGACCACCGGTTGCATGAACCTTGCGGCCACCGTCAACGTCGTGCTGTACGACCGTATGGCCAAGGGCCTGAACACCCGCTCCGGGCCGAAATTCCGCTGAACCGACGCACATCCGATGGAACAAGCCGCCCGCCTCGGCAGTCAGCTTAATTATCTATTCTTGAAGCAGTCCTTCCAGCAGGAGACAGATCATGAGCGAACTCAAACGCGTGGAGCGCATCGAGTCCACCCCGTTCCAGAGTCCTTCCGACCATAACGTCCACGGCTGGGAACGCGCAGGCTCCGTCGCCGGCGGTCTGGTGATGGTGGGCAAAGGCCTGCGTCGCGGCGGTATTTTCGGATTGATCCAGGTGGCGATCGGTGGCGTGGCGCTGGCCCGTGGCATCACTGGCCACAGCTCGGCCAAGAGCCTGTTGGAGAAGAGCCGTCAGGACATGAACAACGTGCGGGCGAAAATCGAGCGTGCCGGGGAAGACCTGGCTCGGTTGAAGGCGAATGCCGAGGCGGCGACCAAAACTGCCAGCGTGACCGGGAATGATTCGTTGAAGTCGCCGAAAGCCGGGGTTTGATCCGGGATTTGTGTCGCGGTTAAGGGCCTCATCGCCGGCAAGCCGGCTCCTACAGGGGGACGCGTTCCAAATGTAGGAGCCGGCTTGCCGGCGATGGCGGTGTTACTGAAGCAACCCGGTATCAAGCACCTTGGAAGACTCGCCAATCACGCTCTCGGCCAGTTGAACGAATTCCTTGGTATCCACACTCTCCAGGTGCATCGCCCCACGCAACACATCATCGAGCGAGCGCTTGTTGCGGGTTTTAATGCGAATTTCCTGATCCAGTTCACTCAGCAATAGAACTGCTTTGCCAATCTGCGCAGGGCTGATCTGCTCGCCCCGCAACGTCGTGACCTTCTGGCTATCCTTGGCCAACTTCTTGTGCAAACTCTCATACCGCTCATCACTCATGCCACCGGCGCGGCGCACCAGTTCGATGGCGTAATACTCGGCAAAGCCTTCGCTGATCCAGTCGCTGCGCTGCTTGTCGTTGATCCGCCCGAACACCTGGGCCAGCTCACGCACCAGTGCGCTGCTGCCACTTTCGCTGACCAGTGGCAGACGCGAATTCAGATAGATCGACTCTCGCGCCGCCAGACTGCCGCGCCACATCGGGTCGTTGGCGCCGACGATCAGCAATTTGGCGGGATGACGCGGAAACACAGCCTGCACTTGCGGCCAGACGAACGTCAGCAGCGTCAGCACGTCCATGCGGCGCATGCCTTGGCCCTGAGGCGAGGCGACGGTGACTTCGGTTTCCCCAAGCCGGGTGCGACGGCTGCCGAGGTGACCGGCGAGCATCCAGCCGGTTGGCCGGTCGAACAGGCGCGAGACGTTGTCGATGCGGAATTTGTTCTTGCCGATCCGCGGCCAGGCGGTTTCGACGCTTTTCCATCCGGTGGGCAATTCGAATTCAAGGCGTGACACCAATTCGATGCCGTCCTGCTGATCGAGTCTGGCGGCCGGTACCAGATCGTCGCCACGCATCAGCGCCCAGGTCGGGGTCATGCGCGTGTCGAAGCTGCCGCTCTTGCGGCCGTGGCTGATGCGCACGCGGTAGGTCAGGCTGGCCTTGTCGGCCGCCGGGCGCCAGACACCCCGGGCCTCTTTGCCCGGCGTGAGTTGCCATTGGCCGTCGGCCTTGAAGTCGCTGTAATGGCTGCCGTCGCCGAGGTCGAAATCCAGACTGCGCACCGCAGAACCCTGGGCCAGCGTCAGGCGCACTTCAGCCTGATCGCTTTGCGGCAACAGGCGCACGTGGTAATCCAGATCGACTTTCTTCGCCGCCCACACCGACGAACTCAGGGCCAGCAGCCCAACGGCCAACGCCAGCCGCAATCCCACAGCCATACACACTCCCTTGTAAAACTAACCTGCGCGGAAAATCAGATGGTCTTCCCAATCGTCCTCGGGCACGCTGCCTTCGGCGAGCATGCGCCCGGACTGGGAAATACGTTCGTGATGCACGGCATCGCGATCACCGCACACCAGATGGTGCCAGAGGGGCAAATCCTTGCCCTCGCTGACCAGGCGATAACCGCAGGTCGGCGGCAGCCATTTGAACTCATCGGCCTTGCCCGGTGTGAGCTGAATGCAGTCCGGCACGAATTCACGACGGTTGGGGTAATCGCTGCACTGGCAGGTTTTCAGGTCCAGCAGTTTGCAGGCGATGCGCGTGTAATAAACGCTGTTGTCGTCTTCATCCTCAAGCTTTTGCAGGCAGCACAGGCCACAACCGTCGCACAGCGATTCCCATTCCTCTTGATCAAGTTGATCGAGGGTTTTGCGTATCCAGAACGGTTCGACTTTGGCGGCCATGGCTCAAGCATCAACATCAGGTGGTGAAAAGGCCGCCAGTCTAGTGCCAAGGCCGTTGCGGGCCAAGCATTGGCGACTGCCGGTAGAACGCGCTTGTCAGTTTTTGCGCTGCCCAGTAGGGTTTCGCGTCGCCCCTCACTTTCAAACGTAGCAAGGAATCTATTGATGAGTGCCAATCCACGCGTTGCCGATTATGCCATCCACCCTCAATTCACTGATCGCTGGTCGCCCCGCGCCTTCACCGGCGAGGCTATCTCCGAGGAAACCCTGCTGAGCTTCTTCGAAGCCGCACGCTGGGCGCCATCGGCCTACAACTCGCAGCCTTGGCGGTTTCTCTACGCGCGCCGCGATACGCCGAACTGGGAGCGTTACCTGGGCCTGCTGAACGAGTTCAACCGCAGCTGGGCGCAACACGCCTCGGCGCTGGTGATCGTGATCTCGAAAACCACCTTCACAGCGCCCGGCGCCACCGAAGAAACCCCGGCGCTGTGGCACACCTTCGACACCGGTTCTGCCTGGGGCCATCTGGCGCTGCAAGCGAGCATCAGCGGCTGGCACACCCACGGCATGGCCGGTTTCGATCAGGAACTGACCCGCAAGGAGCTGAACATTCCTGAAGGTTACGCACTCCACGCGGCAGTGGCGGTGGGCAAGCTGGGGGACAAGGCGACGCTGGCGGATTACCTGCAAGCCCGTGAAGAGCCAAGCCCGCGTCGTCCGTTGAGCGAGTTGGCGGCTGAAGGCGACTTCACCCTCTAAGCCACACCGCAAAACCAATGTGGGAGCGAGCCTGCTCGCGATAGCGGTGTGTCAGTCAATATTTACGGAGACTGTCACACCGCTATCGCCGGCAAGCCGGTCTCGCTCCCACAGTTATTTGCGCACCATTCAAGTCCAGCGGTGGGTTCAATACCCGCGATTGAAATCCACTTCGCCGCGCAACGCTTTGCCCGCCTGATACGCCCGCAAATTCTCGACAAACAACTTCACCATCATCGACGGCGAAGTTGGTGCGGAGCTATGACCGGTCAACAGCAGGCCCCAGGCCGTCCAGAACGGATGACGCTGCGGCAGCGGCTCCTGACGGCAGACGTCGATCACCGCGCCCGCCAGATGCCCTTCCTTCAAGGCTTCCACCAGATCCGCATCGACCACCGCCACGCCGCGCCCGACGTTGATGAACAACCCGGTCGGCTTGAATTGCTTGAACAGCGCCGCGTTGTACAGGTCGTGGGTGCTCGGGGTGTTCGGCAGCAGATTGATCACGTAATCCACTTCACCGACCAGGCGCGGCAAGTCCGCCAGCGCTCCCACTTCGACAAACGGAGCCTGCTCGCGGGCTTCGCTGGCGATGCCATACAACTCGACGCCAAACGGCAGCAGAAACTGCGCGACGGTCTGGCCGATATCGCCGGTGCCGACGATCAAGACTTTACGCCCCGCCAGGCTTTGGCCCTGACGGCTGTCCCATTTGCGCTCGACCTGACTGACCAAGCGCGGCAGCACTTCGCGTTCGTGGCCGAGCATGTAGGTCAGCACGTATTCAGCCATGACCTGACCGAAAATCCCGACAGCGCGAGTCAGGCGATAGTGGCGCGGCAAACCGTCGGCCAGCAGCGGCGTGATCCCGGCCCACGTCGACTGCAACCATAGTGGCTGGTGGCCCTGACGCAACAGAGTGGCCAGGAGGTCCGGCTGACCCAGCCAGATCGGGCAATCGGCAGCCTGACTGGCCAGTTCGGCGGAGTCACCGCTGGTCAGCACTTCCAGATCAGGTGCTGCCTGACGCAACAGTTGGGCATACACAGGGTGGTCGTGTTCAGCAATCAGAACGCGCATGGTTCAAACCTTTCAAAAGCAGTGCAGACGGCCGCCGAGGGAGTATCGCTCCCTCGTTGCGGCCATCGCCAAAATCATTCCAGTTTTTCATAAAGGCTCTGAACAGAGCCTGTCTGCCGACTACATCGGGTCGTTGCGTCGCAACAACTCTTCCGGCAAGTGTTCGATGTATTCGTCTTCGGCCGGCGGCATTTGCAGGTGATAGCCCTGCTTGTCGAGGTTTTCCAGCACCACGGTGATGTCCTCGCGCGACAGCTTGCGCTCGGGGGTCAGCACCAGGTCAAACGCGTGGTGAGGTTTGCCGAAAGCGGCCATCAGACTTTCCGGAACGCGCTCCAGTGCATCGCTTTTGAGCACATAGAGGTACATCTCGTTTTTCTTCAGGCTTCGATAGATGGAGCAAATACGTTTCAAGGCTGTTCTCCGGCGGTGGCCAGGCTGTCGAGCAGCGCCTGGCCCATCAATTCGCGGCGCCAGCCACGCAGCGAATCAGGCAATTGGTAAGGACCATTGGGGAAGCCGCTCTTGAGCAGCGCTTCCAGGGTTTTCTTGCGCAGCATCAGTTCCGGCGCGACGTTCAGTCGCTCGGCTTCGGCCTGGCCGAGCGCACGCAACTGTTTGATCAGTGCGGCAGCATCCACCGGCAACGGTTCCGGCACGGCAGGCGGCCATTGATCTGGCGACACACTGCCAGAGCGCTTGATCAGATCAAGCAGAAATTCGCCGTCCTGACGCACGGTACGCGGGTGCATGTCTTCGATTTTCGCCAACGCCCCGAGGTTGTCCGGTTGCGTGCGCGCCAGCGGCCACAGGGAATGTTCACGGATGATGCGATTGCGCGGCAGATCACGGGCGCGGGCCTCGCGCTCACGCCAGGCACAGAGTTCACGCAAAACGGCGAGCTGAGCGCGAGACAACTTCCAGGCCAGTTTCGCTTCGCGGTAAACCTCGTACGGGTCGACTTCACGACGCAGGTTGGCCACCAGCTCGGCGCCGTCTTCCAGGACCCAGGCGTATTTGTCGTCAGACAGCTTCGGACGAAGCTGTACGAAAACTTCTGCCAGGTGCAAGGCGTCTTCGGCGGCGTAGCTGATCTGGGTGTCGGACAGCGGGCGTTGCAGCCAATCGGAACGGGTCTCGCCCTTGGGCAGGTCGATGCCGAGCACTTCCTGCACCAACCGCGAATACCCCATGGAGAAACCGAGGTTCAGGTAGGCGGCGGCCAATTGCGTGTCGAACAGCGGCGCCGGCAGGCTGCCGGTCAGGCGCAGCAACACTTCGAGGTCTTCGCTGCACGCGTGGACGACTTTGACCACGGCCGGGTTTTCCAGCAACGCGGCCAGGGGTTGCCAGTTGTCGATGGTCAACGGGTCAATCAGGTAAGCGCGTACGCCATCGCCGATCTGCAGCAAACCCGCGATCGGATAAAAGGTGTCGACCCGCATGAATTCGGTGTCGAGGGCAACGTAGGGCAGCTGCTGCCACTCGGCGCAAAACCGGCCGAGGCTATCGTTGTCGCGAATCCAGTGAATATCGATGGCCACACGGCTCTCCCTTGAAGAATGGCGCGCAGTATATATCGGCCCCGGCGATTTCCGCGCCTCCACTGAACAAGAGCTTTATCGAAAACACCTGCTTGTTAGCAAGAATAGTCTGACGGAGGGAGGTTATCTGGCCTTACGCAGCACGTAGACGCGCATCCGCGTGCAACCGGGCAGGAAATCCTGATGGCTGAGTAAACGGAACCCGGCCTGTTTGAACTCGGCTTCCACCTCGGCCTTACTGGCCAGATGCCGGGCATGAGTGCCTTGTGCATCGGGTTGCCGGCGTTTGAAATGAGCTTCGACCCGCACCGCGACAATCACGGTGTCGCGGCTGACCCGGTGGAACTCACCGAGCATGGCTGACCGATGTTCGGCGCAGGCGATGTGCTGAAACAGTTGCATGCAAAAAATGCAGTCCACCGCATTCGCCGACAAGCCGATGGCGAACGCCGAACTCTGAAAGGTCTTGACCCGTTTCAACAGCTCTTGCGGGTGATGGATCGGGGCGTGATCGAGCATGTCCTGCGACGGATCGGACGCCAGGATCACCCGGTTCGCGTGTTCGGCCAGCACCGGCCAGAAACGTCCGGCCCCGCAAGCAACGTCAAGAATCAACCCCGGCTCACCGGCCACTTTGAGCGCGTTGCGCACCAACTGCTCGTCCCGCCAGAACGCCAGGCGCCCGGCCAGACCACGCGGACGCGGCTGCATGCAGACGCGGGCGTGTTCCTGGTCATAGCGCCGGGCGAACTCAAGCTCGAAGGCAGATGGGGGTTGAGGGGACATGTGTGATTGCTCTTGTAGGAAAATCTACCGGCCGCAGGTTAGCGGCCGATACGTGAAAAAAAGGTCGTTACCCTCACTCTTTGGCCAAGACGCCGTCGATCACCGCACCACGGCAGCCGGCAAACAGGTCCAGATCCTGGTTGTAGACCTTACTGTTGACCTCCAGCAGACCGAGCATCGAATGGAACAGGTTGTCCTGGCTCAGCGGCTTTTCACGGCTCAATTGCAGGCAGTGTGTGTCCACCGAGAACGACTTTTGATAGCTGTCAGAGAACCAGGCCAGCATCGCAACATGCTTCTGTTGCTCCGGCGCCAGCATGTAAGGCGTACCGTGGAGGAACAGGTTGTATTCGCCCAGGGATTCGCCGTGGTCCGACAGGTAGAGCATCGCGGTATCAACTTTGTCCTGGTTGCTGCGCAACAGATCGATCAGGGTCGACAGCACGTGGTCGGTGTAAACGAGGGTGTTGTCGTAACCATTGACGATACTTTCGCGACTGCAATTATTCAGGGCATTACTTTCACACACCGGCGTAAAGCGTTCGTACTCTTTCGGGTAGCGCTTGAAATACTCCGGGCCATGACTGCCCATCTGGTGCAACACCAATACCGTGTCTTTATCCAGGGTGTCGATGAAGTGCTGCAAACCTTGCAGGAGAATTTCATCGCGGCATTCACTATTGGCGCAGAGCACCGGGTCTTTCAGGTTACTCACATCGTCGAGGGTGACGCGGTCGCACGTGCCTTTGCAGCCTGACTGGTTATCGCGCCATATCACATCCAGGCCTGCACGCTTGAGCACATCCAGCAGGCCTTCTTCATTCTTGGCCTTGCTCGCGTTGTAGTCCTTGCGGCCCATGTTGGAAAACATGCAGGGCACCGACACGGCCGTTTCAGTACCGCAGGAATGCACATCGGTGAACGCAATCAGGCCGGCTTCTTTATCCAGTTTTGGCGTGGTGTCACGGTTATAACCCAGCACACCGAAGTTCTCGGCCCGGGCACTTTCACCGACCACCAGCACGGTCAGGGATTTGCGGCTGTGCGCTTGCCAGGTCGGATTTCTCTCGGCGTCCTCACCGATTTTAACGAAAGGCTGATGGGCCGAAGCGACTTGCTCACGCAGGTAGCTGAACGAGGCGCCGATGTAGTTACTCGGGACCACCATCAAACGCAATTCATGGTGATTGCGAAACAGTGAGGACAGGCCCTGATAGTTGACCAGTGCGACGCCACCGATCACCGCCACCGACGCAACACTTACCAGTACTTTACTGAGCAACTCACGGTGCCAGCGACGGTAATTAATTGGCGTCTTCCACAACAACCAAGAGGGTAAAACCCCGAGCAGAACAATATAAACAAGTAACTTTATCGAGAGTAAGTCACGCACTTCCGTGGCATTGGTTTGCGCAAAGTTACGCAACATGCCGGTGTCGATAAGTGCACCGTATTGCCCCATGAAATACGCCACCCCGGCGCTGATCATGAAGAGTAGGGTCAAGACCGGTTTTAACAGCGGGCGGAACGCCAGCAGGGTCAATACGATGTTGAAAGCAGCCAGAATCATCAAGCCAAAAGCCACACGCATGACGATGCCTTGACCGTCGAACGCGGTGATTTCAAACAAATGTTGCCAGAGCACCAAATTAAAGCCTATCAATAAAAAGGCACTGGCAATCAACGTCACCCACTCGGGGCGAACGGCTTTGAGTTTCCACATGATAATCGGCTGTTCCTGAAAAGAAGTGCCGTCGGTCAATGTGAAAATTTCATTGA
The DNA here is from genome assembly GCF_019946615.1 of Pseudomonas sp. BF-R-01. Taxonomy (NCBI): domain Bacteria; kingdom Pseudomonadati; phylum Pseudomonadota; class Gammaproteobacteria; order Pseudomonadales; family Pseudomonadaceae; genus Pseudomonas; species Pseudomonas sp. BF-R-01. Next base: position 78,962 of record NZ_JAGYFX010000009.1, on the reverse strand, counting down.
CCGCGACAGCACTAATTTTAAGTAGCCAACCATCAATTTTTTGTGAAAAAGAAGCCAACGATTAGTTGGCTTAAGGCGTTTAACTACATCTTGAGATGTATTTGAGAATGGTTCAGGCCTGGTTCAGGTACCAACGCCAATCCTGCTCACCGACCTCGCCCATGAATTGACGATACTCGGCTCGCTTCACCGCGAGGTAAACACCCAGAAATTCTCTGCCAAAGGCCTCTCGCGCCCAGCCCGAACCTTCCAGTGCGCGCAAGGTAGTCAGCCAGTCGGTGGGCAGCAGTTCCGTGGCCTGGGCGTAACCATTGCCCTCCACGGGCGCACCCGGGTCCAGTTGTTCGCGAATGCCGCGATGGATACCCGCCAGAATCGCCGCAGCCGCCAGGTACGGGTTGGCGTCGGCGCCGCAAATGCGATGTTCGATGTGCCGCGAGAATGCCGGCCCGCCTGGCACGCGTAGACTTACGGTGCGATTGTCCACGCCCCAGGTGGCCGCCAGCGGCGCGTAACTGTTGGTCTGGAAGCGACGGTAGGAGTTGGCGTTCGGGCAGAACAGCAACAACGAATCGAGCAAAGTGCTGAGCATCCCGCCAACCGCCTGTTTAAGCAGCGGCGTACCGTCTGCGGCTTCGCTGGCGAACAGGTTGTTGCCGTCCTTGTCCGCGAGGCTGACGTGCATATGCATGCCCGTGCCGGCCAGGTCATCGAACGGTTTGGCCATGAAGCACGCGGTCATCCCGTGCTTGTGCGCCACGCCCTTGACCAGGCGCTTGTAGCGCACGGCTTCGTCCATCGCCTGCAAGGCGTCGGTGCGATGCTCAAGGGTGATTTCCACTTGCCCCGGCGCGTACTCGGAAATCGCCGTGCGTGCCGGAATGCCCTGGAGTTTGCAGGCGTTGTAGAGATCCGCCAGAAACGGCTCGATCTGCTCCAGTTCACGCAAACCATAGACTTGAGTTGCGCGCGGGCGCCCGCCATCGACATCCCGCGCCGGTTGCGGCCGGCCGTTGCTGTCGCGCTGCTGATCCAGCAGATAGAACTCCAGCTCCGCGGCCATCACCGGGTAATAGCCGTCCGCCTGCAAGCCTTCGATCACCTTCGCCAACAGGTGCCGCGGGTCGGCGATGGTCGCCGGCATGCCCTCCTTCGGGTGCATGCTGACCTGCACCGCCGCCGTCGGAATCAATCGCCATGGCATGCGCGTCAGGCTGCCGCTGATCGGGTAGGCCCGGCAATCGATATCCCCCACGTCCCAGACCAGACCCGAGTTTTCCACGTCATCGCCGTTGATGGTCAGGCCCAGGATAGTGCTTGGCAGGGGGCGACCGCTTTCGTAGACCGCCAGCAGTTCATCGCGATGCAACAACTTGCCCCGTGGCACACCGTTGTTGTCGAGGATGAACAACTCGAACATCTCGATATCCGGATTCTGTTCCAGAAAAGTCAGGGCTTCTTGTTTCGTGGCGAAGGAGGTCGTGGCACAACTCATAGGAATTCTCTTGTTTCCGCGTCAGGCAAACGCGCAGGCGCTGCCGGTTTGATCCCGGCGCACAGCGCAGGACCTGTAGGAACAATCAACGGGAAAGGCAGGAATCCGGTGGGCGCGCGTGACGGCAATGCCACAACGCCCAGAAGGCGAGTTCGGAAGGAAGTGCGACTGGACAATCGTCCATAAAGAAGACCGCAGTAGACAGATGAGCAGCAGCGTCACATGGCTGGTTAAGTCGTTAAATCGGGATTTGAAGAACTTTGGTTGTGGGTTGGCTAAACAATCAACCAGCCACCCTATACCCAATGTGGCTGCCGCCACACAAACCATTGTAGGAGCGAGCCTGCTCGCGATGACGGAGAGTCAGGCAACATAAATATTGAATGAAAAATTGCTATCGCCGGCAAGCCGGTCTCGCCCCTACAGGGTTCTGCGTTGCGGCAGAGGTATTTGATTTTTAAATACCGCAACGGACTTTCTGATTTGCGGCTTCCGGGCCGCTCGCGCCTAATCGGGCCCTGTCATTCAAGGTCCAATCGATGGAAAACGTCCGCGCCACTTCTCGCCCTGCCTTCTGGTTGATGATCAGCATCATGCTCGTCGCCCTGAACCTGCGCCCGTCCATGGCCGCGGTCGGCCCTTTGCTCTCGGCGATTCGCGGCGACATCCCGCTGAGTTTCAGCCTGGCGTCGCTGCTGACCATGCTGCCGGTGATGGCCATGGGACTGGCGATGTTCTTCGGCCTCAGCGTCAGCCAATGGCTTGGCGAACAGCGCACGGTGGTGGTGTCGTTGTTGATCATCGGCCTGGCGACAGTGTCGCGCCTGTTCCTCGACTCCGCGGCCGAACTGATCCTCAGCGCCGTTCTGGCAGGTGTCGGTATCGCGCTGATTCAGGCGTTGATGCCGACGCTGATCAAGTCGCGTTTCAGCGACAACGTTTCCGTGTGCATGGGCCTCTACGTCACATCGATCATGGGTGGCGCGGCCCTCGCCGCGTCCTTCGCGCCGCTGGTGATGATGCGCACCGACAGTTGGCGGGGAGGCCTGGCAATCTGGTCGATCCTGGCGTTGGTGGCGCTACTCTTCTGGCTCGGCCAACGTGCGGCGATGCCGGCACTGCCCGCTCATGCGCAACGAAACAGATCGTTCTCCGCCAATTCCCGCGCCTGGTTACTCGCCATCTTCTTTGGTCTGGGCACAGCGTCCTACACCTGCGTGCTGGCCTGGCTGGCGCCGTACTACATGGAAAAAGGCTGGAGCGAACAAAACGCCGGTTTGTTGTTAGGTTTCCTCACGGCCATGGAAGTACTGTCCGGCCTGGTGACGCCTGCGATCGCCAACCGCAGCAGTGACCGTCGCCTGGTGCTGATGGTGTTGCTGGCGCTGATCATGGCCGGTTTCTGTGGGCTGATAGTGAGCCCGCAACACCTGAGTCTGTTGTGGCCGTGCCTGCTGGGGCTGGGCATCGGCGGACTGTTCCCGATGAGCCTGATCGTGTCGTTGGATCATCTGGACAACCCGCAACGTGCAGGCGGGCTGACGGCGTTCGTCCAAGGCATCGGCTACCTGATCGCCGGCCTCTCGCCGCTGATTGCCGGGATCATCCGCGATCAACTCGGCAGTTTCGAATGGGCCTGGTGGTCGCTCACCGGCGTCATGGTGCTGATGATGTTGATGGTCCTGCGCTTCAACCCGCGGCACTACGCCCGCCACATTCACTGACCCGGAAGCGCCCTCATGAAACACACCGGTTTCGCCGCCGCCCACGCTGGCATGCTGCTCTGGGCACTGTTGATCGCTGCTTCGTTTTCCGCAGCGGCGCAGGTCAGTCAGGCCATTGATCCGGTCCTGCTGACCGGCTTGCGCCTGCTGTTTTGCGCCCTGGTGTTTTTGCCGTTGCTGCTGATCAAGGGCGACACCGCCATGAATCGACGCGGGTTATTCGGCCATGCCGTCCTCGGCCTGCTGCTGGCGGTTTATTTTGGCTCGCTGTTCGAAGCGTTGCGCTACACCAGCGCGGTAAACACCGGCACGATGTTCACGCTGGTGCCGTTGCTGACCCTGCTTTTCGAAGCCGTGTTGATGCCGGACAGCAGCCTGAAACAACGGGTATTGCCGATGTTGATTGCGGCCGCCGGGGCCGTGATGCTGGTGCTGAAAGGCACTGGGGCCGGCGAGTTGCCGTCGTTCTATGCGGTGTCGGTGTACGGGCTCGGTTGCCTGGCGATGGCGCTCTATTCGCCCCTGAGTCAGCGGCTGAAAACCAGCAGTCTCAAGGGTCGTGGCCCGGTAGGCATGACCTTCTGGAACATGCTGTTCGGTGCGTCGTTCCTGCTGGTGTTCTGTGGGGTCAGTGGAGGCTGGCGATCGGCATCGTTGCTGACCCTGAATGATTTTTACTGGCTGATTTACCTGGCGTTGTTTGCCACCCTGGCGACCTTCTGGTTGCTGCACCGGGCCATCGGCGTCATCGCCCCCTCATCGGTCATTTCGTACATTTACCTAAGCACGCTGTTCATCACGCTGTTTCATTGGTTCTGGTGGCGTCAATCGCCGATGCCGCTGGAAATCGTCGGTGCGGTACTCGTAGGCATCGGCATGCTGGCGTTATTGATGTCCAGTCGTCGCACCATGCATTTGGCACTGCCTCACAACTAAAAGGGAAACTTCCCACAAGGCATTCTCCTGGGACCATCGTTCCGCTAGGATCATTCGCACGAGTTTGCGCTCAGTCAGCGCAAGGATCACAGCGAGATGGAATGGATGCTGAACAGTAACTTGCTTAGAAAACTCGACATGCAGGACCTCATGGTGTTTATCGCCGTGTATGAACAAAGCAGCGTCACCGGAGTGTCCGAAACACTCTGCGTCAGTCAGTCCACCGTCAGTTATTGCCTGAAAAAGCTACGCAGCGGATTCGAAGACGAATTGTTCATCAACACCCGCGCGGGGATGCGCCCTACTTACAAAGCCAGCACCATGTACACCCACGTGCTGAAAATCCTCGACAGTATCAACCTCTGTCACGCCGGGGCACAGGCGTTCGACCCTACCCTGCAACCGGTCACCTTCAACATCTGCGCACCCGAATACTTCGAGCAGTTAATCCTGCCTCGTTTATTGAAAAGCTTTGATTTCGCCGACTTACCGGTGATGGTCAACATGCACAAGTTCGAAACCGACATCCCGGCCGAAGAACTGCGCGACGGCAGTCTCGACCTGGTGATTTGCTTCGGCCCGAATTTTCATCGCAGTCACACCGACTTCAAATCCCGCATGCTGCTGGAGGACGATCTGGTCTGCGTCTTCGATAAACGCGCCACGCCGCTGGAGCCGCGTTTAAGTCTGCAAGCCTTCACCGAACGCCGGCACGTGTTTCCTACACCCTGGACATCGACCACCAACATGGTCGACGGCTGGCTGGCGCAGCAAGCGCAAAAACGGCAAATCGTCGCACGCTCCAACAGCTACAGCGCAGCGCTGAAAATGATCACAGGCACCGACTTCATCGTTACCCTGCCCCGACGCATCCAGCACTTACTGGCCAGCGAGGCGATTTTCAATCACTGCGAAGCGCCCAACGGCTTGCCGGGTTTCACCCTCGACATGCAATGGAGTCAAGGCGCCGATCAGGACAGCGCCAATACCTGGCTGCGTGAACAAGTGGTCAAGGCCTGCACTGAACAGGCCACTGCCTGAGACTCAGTTGTTGATGGCGACTTTGCTGTAGGACTCCCGATCGATGTCGAGGATTTCTACAGCCAACTGCACTTCAACCCCCGCCGGCCATTCACACAAGTCCTGCACCACCGCCAGCAGGCTTTCGGATAACTGCTTTTTGATCTGCGGCGAGCGGCCACTCAACAACGCCAGTTTCACGTGCACAAATGCCCGCTCAGCCAATGCAGTACCGACCTTGAAGGTTTCGACCTTCACCGCTCGGCTTTTGATGTCGTATTCGGCAGCAAACTGACCGGAAGCCACCAGCGTATTGTTGAGCCGGATCAACGCCACGTCGGCGTTCAAATCAGGCAGGTTGGCGGTGTATTCCATGTGCAGGTGAGGCATGACGTGGCTCCTGAAAGTAGGCGGAAAGGTCGTACATATAACACAGAGTGGTCCTGCTCACCGGGACGGCGGCGACGCTAAGCGCTCACTCATGAACGCCTCCAGTCGCGAGCGCAACCAGCGCTCGGCGGGGTCGGTGTCGACGTGGCTGAGCCAGACCATCGACAGGTCAAGCGTCGGTGTCTTGAACGGAAAAGGTTCCATGAACAACTGACCGGATGCCGCCATCGCCTCGGCGGTGTAATCCGGCAGGCTGGCGATCAGATCGGTTCCGGCGAGCAAGGCTGGCAAGGAACTGTATTGCGGCACGGATAACACTACGTGGCGTGTACGCCCGATCTCCGCCAGCCACTCGTCAGCGTAACCACTGATGTTGGCGGTGTGCGACACCAGCACGTGCGGGCGCGAGCAATATTCATCGAGGGTCAGTGGCGTGTCGGACGCATCGGCGCGCAGGATCCTGGGCTGGATGTGTCGCAACAATTTGCGCTTGGCATTGGCCGGCAGACCCCGGGTCTGGCTGATACCCACGGTGATGTCGCCGGATGCCAGCAAATCGGGAATTCGCCAGTAATCGACATGCTGCACTACAAACACCACCTTCGGTGCTTCCTGACGCAAGGCACGCAGCAACGGCGGCAACAGGCCGAACTCGACATCGTCCGACAGCCCGATACGAAACGTCATGGTGCTGACGGTCGGGTCGAAATCATGAGTCAGGCTTAACGCCACCGACAACGAGTCCAGCGCCGGCGACAAATACTGAATCAGCTCCTCGGCCCGGGCGGTCGGCTCCATTCGATGGCCAACCCGGATGAACAGCGGGTCGTTGAACATCGTGCGCAGGCGGTTGAGCGCCGAACTGATGGTTGGCTGCCCGAGAAACAACTTCTCCGCCACACGGGTAACGTTGCGTTCGAGCATCAAGGTTTCGAACACCACCATCAGGTTGATATCCGCCTTGCGTAGTTCGTTGCGATTCATCCACTGCCCCCAATCCCCAAATCTGCTGACAGTTTAGGTAGCTGTCGCAACGGGCGTCTATGCGACTCAAGCAGTTTGCATTTGATCGGGCTGCAAGGCTGCTTGAAACGAAGCTGCCCTGATTGAGCAGCTTCACCGCTCGAGGCCTAGATTTCCTTCACCGGGGTCTGATCCTGAGTGCCCTTGATCAGGCTGATGGCATGCACGCAATCCGCCTTGTTGACGTAAGCCTCCCCGCTGGCAATCGTTTCATTGTTCCCCGCCCGTAAACGCCACCGCCATTGACCTTTGCCGGTGTGCGGGGTGCCACGGGTTTGCCTGTAAATCTCGAAGTACATTGATCGCTCCTTGCGATGACTGATAACGGCAGGTCAGTGACCTGCGAAACCAGAGTAGATGAGGTTTTTGGGCGGCGAGGTTTTGCAATGTCAGGGGATATTTCGGGGAAGAAGCCTTGGTTCACGGGGCAACCAATGGATAGGGCGCAGGTTAAATAGACTGACTCGGGGGAGTCACTTTTCTCAAGAAGGGGTTTATCTTTCTTACGCCGATTGGCTGCCGGATCCTACACAAACACATCAAATGGAGCTGTACATGCAACGGGGCATCACTTTTTCTCTAATCCTTCTGACCACAGCGCTAAGTGCATGTACGTCGAAGAGTCCAGCCACTGACCAATCCCTCGTCGGCTCATGGCAAGGAATGCGCGAAGAAAGCGGGAAATGTCAGTTCCTGTCGTGGAATACCCATTTCGAACCCAATGGTCGCTTCTCGATTACGTTCTTCAAAGATGCGCAACAAACCAGGCCCATTCAAACCGAGCGCGGGTCATGGTCTGCGGCCAATGGCAAGAATGAGCTTAAAACAGACGGCGTTCGTACTCCGGAAATCTATAACTACAAAATGCTGGACGGAAACACTGTTCACTACGTGAACACCGTCAAAGATCCTACTGCCGACTGCCAAGAGGACTACGAGTTCACGGAGCATCGGGTTCGGGGCTAGACCTTGAGCCTTTCACTTCTCCGAAAACGTAAAAGCCCCGTAGCTGAATAAGCTACGGGGCTGAATGAGATGGCCAGTCGGACCAAGAAGCCCTGCAGGTTTACGCCTGCAGGGCTTTTTTGTTTAGTGCAAAGGCAGACTCCGGCATCGTCTGACAGCCCCTTCCTGATTTGTCCAAGCCCCTGGCGACATCAGGCTTGGCCCCTAAGCTCTGCGACGTGCAGGGCGAAAAGGCCCTGACCACCGACAATCATGCGAACTCAAAAGGAGCCTCTGCAATGGCTAGAGATAAAGCAAAAGACGACAAACACTTCAACTGCACCCAAGCCCATGAAGCCGACTACGTCGCAGGCCTTTACCCTCATGCGAAGGAAGAGGTCAAAACATTACTGGCATCCGCCTGCAAGGACAAAACCTTGCACAACTCCACACACAGGGATGTCTACGAGCTGATCAAGAGGAAACTGGGTTACTCACAGCCGTAAGATTGGCGGGCTAATACGAAGCTGCTCTGATTGAGCAGCTTCACGGCTGTTTTTAAGCTCCACCCCAATTGCACAGAATAGAGCTCAGCACCGCATGAACTCGTCAGGCATGTGCCTCGCGATCAAGAACATCAGCCACCCACTGATTAATGCTCTTGTTAGCGAGCTGTGCTTTAACAGCGACTGTTGCGTGAAGTGCTGGTGCGAGACGCAGGCTGAGGTTGCCCGAATAGGGTTTTTGCGGGGAGCGGCCGAGCTTGGCGCACGTCTCCAGATAATCTGTGACGGCCTCTTCAAATGCTGCGCGAAGCTCGCTGACTGACTCGCCATGAAACCCAACGACATCCTTGATACCGGCGATATGGCCAACAAACAGGCTGTCTTCATCGCTGTATTCGATCCGGGCGGCGTAGCCCTGATAATTCATAACGTTCACGGGATAACTCCTGCTTGTTCAAGGAAAGCCCGAACATCACGCACCTGGTAGGGCTTGGCTTCTTTGTCTGGGTGGGGCCGATGAAAAGTTGCGACCACACCGTTGAGTTCAAAACGTACCCGCGATCCGTTGCCTTCAATGGTTCTGGCCCCTGCTGCGCCCAGCAAGGACTCGACACGGGCCCACTCCAGAGTGTTGGGCGCCGGCCTTGAGAAGACCGCTCTGAGCGTACTGAGCTGTTTATTATTCATGGTATTAACTCATGATACCAAACAAGGTTTGGCAGCGGCTAGCAATGTCGCCGATGCGTGAGCTGACTCCCAATAAATGTGCAAAAACGCCGCTTTTCCAGAGACTGGAAAGCGGCGTTTTCACATCCGGGATTCAGCTGTTTTTGTAAGGCCACAAGAATATCGGCGGGACTCTCGGCGCAGTTGTAGGCAAAATCCGAGAGATGCGTACGAACGTACATCTGCTGTCAAGGTGTTGACGAGGTGGCCACCGCTGAATACCGACGCCTAGTACTTACTTCTAGGCGCCCCCTAAAAAACGCACTAAAAAATCTACAGAAACGAAAAAGCCCCGTAGCTTATTCAGCTACGGGGCTTTTTCTATGTAATGGCGGAGAGATAGGGATTCGAACCCTAGGTACCGGTGAAGGTACAACGGATTTCGAATCCGTCCCATTCGGCCACTCTGGCATCTCTCCAACGGCGCGCATCATAACAACACTTTTGCCGGAAGCGAACCCCCAAAGCGAAATTTTTTCCGTGCTATCAGATGCTTGCGTCGATTAAAGCGGTACGCCCAGACGATTGGCGACTTCTTCGTAGGCTTCGATGACGTCACCGAGGCCCTGACGGAAGCGGTCCTTGTCCATTTTCTTGCCGGTGGCCTTGTCCCACAGACGGCAGCCGTCCGGGCTGAACTCGTCGCCCAGGACGATGGAGCCGTCGGAGAACACGCCGAATTCGAGTTTGAAGTCGACCAGCAGCAGGCCGGCGTCGTCGAACAGTTTGCTCAGGACTTCGTTGACCTTGAGCGACAGTTCTTTCATGCGAACCAGTTGCTCGGCGGTGCCCCAACCGAACGCCACGACGTGGGATTCGTTGATGAACGGGTCGCCCTTGGCGTCGTCCTTCAGGAACAGTTCGAAGGTGTAAGGGTTGAGCTTCATGCCCTCTTCGACACCCAGGCGCTTGACCAGGCTGCCGGCGGCGTAGTTACGCACGACGCACTCGACCGGGATCATGTCGAGTTTTTTCACCAGGCATTCGTTGTCGCCCAGCAGTTTGTCGAATTGAGTCGGCACGCCGGCTGCTTCGAGTTTCTGCATGATGAAGGCGTTGAACTTGTTGTTCACCATGCCTTTGCGGTCGAGCTGCTCGATGCGCTTGCCGTCGAACGCCGAGGTGTCGTTGCGAAACAGCAGGATCAAGCGGTCAGCGTCATCGGTCTTGAAAACCGATTTGGCTTTGCCGCGGTAGAGTTCTTCACGTTTTTCCATGATGGGCTCCGCTTGCTAAGTAGGTGGGCTAGGCGATGTGTCGCCAGTCGAGCCCTGAATCTTGATCGGCCAGTTGCAGCCAGTCCGGGTCGCACCCGAGGGTGTCGACAAAACATTGCCGGGCCAGCTGCGGCAGGTTGTTCTTGCTGCTCAGATGGGCCAGGACCAGGTGTTGCAGGCCTTGCCAGCCCAACTCGCACACCAGGAATGCCGCCTGGTGGTTGTTCAAATGTCCCAGTTCACCACCCACCCGCTGCTTGAGAAAGTACGGGTAGTGACCGCGAGCCAGCATGTCACGGCAATGGTTGGCCTCGATCATCAACGCATCGAGGTCACGATAGCCGTCCAGCACCTTGTTGCAGTACGAGCCCAGGTCGGTCAACAGGCCGAAGCGCCGCTCACCGTCACTGAACACATATTGCGTCGGCTCCTGTGCATCGTGGGCCACGGCAATGACGCCGATGCTCAGTGCGCCGATCTGCAGTTGCTCGCCGCCAGCCAGAAGGCCGGCCGGTTCAATCGGTTTGCGCATCCCGCGCAGGGTGCCGCGACTGAGGTAGACAGGCAGATTGTAGCGCCGAGACAGCAAACTCACGCCATGCACGTGGTCGGCATGTTCGTGGGTTACGAGTATCGCGCTCAACTGCGCCGGGTTCACACCCAGGCGCAGCAAGCGTTTTTCGGTTTCCCGCAAGGAGAAACCACAATCCACCAGCACATACGTATCAGCGCTGGCTATCAGCGTGCCGTTCCCTTGGCTACCGCTGCCGAGAACGGCAAAACGCATGTGATCAGCCCAGGTTGTCCTGAATCACGCTCAACACTTTGCGCGCCACGTCAGCCGGCGCCACGGTGTTGATGTTTTTCTCGACGGTGACCTGAACGGTATCGCCTACCTTGCTCAGGCGAACCTGATAACGCTCGGCACGGGCTTCAACTTCTTCCTTGTCCGGCTTGCTGCCGAACAAACCGCTGAGGAAACCAGGCTTCTCGTCTTTCTTCTCGGCTTTTTCGGCCAGGTTGATGTAGTACAGGCCCAGGCTGCGGTTGATGTCTTCAACGCGCCATTCGCCCTGCTCCAGCGCACGACCGACGCTCGACCAGGCACGATCCAGGTCGGTGCCGACGTTCAGAACCGGGTTGCCGCTGCCGTCTTCGCTCAGGCTGACACGGCTTGGCGCATCAAAATCACGCGAGGCCAGCATGGAGACCGAACCGCCCTTCTCCGACGTGCGGCTCATGCTTGCCAGCATGTCGTCGACCAGCGCTGCGTCCAGGCCAGTGTTGACCGAACGGTTGGTGAAGGCCACATCGGCGGTGCTGCCGGCAGGACGCTCGGCGCTGACCACATAGACTTCACTGGTGTTGCGCTGCACGCCTGGCTCGATACGGACCCGCACGCGGGTTTCGCTGTCGGCGCCGACACCGGCTGCGCTCAGGCGCTTGGCCATCGCTGCGGACAGTTCGTCGGAATGCTGCCAGGTGGTGGTGAACTCGCCGGTTTGCGGGCGCTGTTCATCCAGACGGAAACCGTTGTCCTGGAAGAACTGCACAGCCACTGGCCAGACTTCGGCTGGCGGGTTTTGGGCCAGGATCGACCTCGAATCACCGCTCTTCTGCAGCGAGTAGGCACTGGCGTCGGCAGCAGCGGACAGCGGCTGCGGACGCGGCACGATGTATTCGCCCTTGACGGTGTCATCGGCCACGTTGCGCGGGATCGGCAGCAGCGGATCCAGACGCTTGGCAGTGCTGACGTCCGTTGGCAATTGCATAGGTGCAGTCTGTTGCGCTTCCAGGTAATCGCTACCACGGTCACGGAAATAACCTTCCGGGCCCCAGACCCATCCACAGCCACTGGTGCTGGAGATAATCAAGGCAAGTGCGGAAAGTCCGGCCAATCGCTTCATGCGTAGTGCTTCCTCAATTAAACCAGTACGCCGGACTGGCGCATGGCCTGCCGCAGCGGTTCGTGACAGGCAGCGCTGAGCCAGGTGAGCGGCAGACGGATACCGTCCGGCATCAAGCCCATTTCATGCAGTGCCCATTTCACGGGGATAGGGTTGGATTCGATAAACAGGGTTTTATTGAGCGGCATCAGCTTTTCGTGAATCGCGCGGGCCGTGACGGCATCGCCTTTCAGAGCAGCGTTGCACAGGTCGGCCATGTCGCGCGGGGCAACGTTGGCGGTCACCGAAATGTTGCCTTTACCGCCGAGCAGGATCAGCTCGACCGCTGTCGCGTCGTCGCCGGAAAGCACCACGAAGTCTTCGCTGACGCCGTCGATGATCGCTTTGGCACGGGCCAGGTCGCCAGTGGCTTCCTTGATACCGATGATGTTTTTCACGGTCGACAGGCGGATCACGGTTTCGGTCAGCATGTCACACGCCGTACGGCCCGGTACGTTGTACAGGATTTGCGGAATGTCGACGGCTTCGGCGATGGCCTTGAAGTGCTGGTACAAACCTTCCTGGGTCGGCTTGTTGTAGTACGGCGTCACCAGCAGGCAAGCATCGGCGCCGGCGGTCTTTGCATTGGTGGTCAGCTCGATGGCTTCGCGGGTCGAGTTGGCGCCGGTACCGGCGATCACCGGAATGCGCCCTGCAACCTGCTTGACCACGTAACGAATCACTTCGATGTGTTCGTTCACGTCTAGCGTGGCCGATTCACCTGTCGTGCCGACCGCCACGATGGCGTGGGTGCCGTTTTGCAGGTGAAAGTCCACCAGTTTGCTCAGGCTGTCCCAGTCGAGACGACCCTGTGCATCCATGGGTGTGACCAGTGCCACCATACTGCCCGCAATCATGCAACCGCTCCTGCCGGAAAAAGAGAGCCGTAATGGTACTGGCGCCAAGATGCTTGTACAAGCGAAGTACTGCGCTGCTGCCATTCCCCTTGGCGCTGCTTTTCGCTACCCTTCAGACTTTGATCGGTACTGACAAGCTCGTACGCCGGGTTTCAGCCTCCATTTTCGGCATCACAAGCCCCGATCCAGCGTTGCCACCCTTCGCTCTTGCCTTAATGGAGCACGTTGCAACCTTCCGGCTCGGGTTTTCTGAATTCGCATCCGCAGGCTCGCCCCCGGTAATAAAAGCCCGTAGAAGTATCGACCGCTCATCGCTTTAGGAATGCTGCATGTCCACCCCCACAGTTCGCGAACAATTCCTTGTCATCAGTGCCCTCGGCGCCAACCCCATGGAGCTGACTAACGTCCTGTGCCGCGCCAGCCATGAAAACCGCTGCGCCGTGGTCACCTCTCGCCTGACCCGTCACGGCGAGTGCAGTGCGTTGATCCTCGAGATCTCCGGTAGCTGGGACGCCCTGGCGCGCCTGGAAGGCAGCCTGCCGAGCCTCGCCAAGAAGCACGCCTTCACGGTCAACGTGGTGCGCAGCGCGGCGCTGGAGAACCGTCCCCAGGCCCTGCCGTACGTTGCCTATGTCAGCTCGGCTTACCGCTCGGACATCATCAACGAACTGTGCCAGTTCTTCATGGACCACAACGTCGAGCTGGAAAACCTGACCTGTGACACCTATCAGGCACCGCAAACCGGCGGGACCATGCTCAACGCCACGTTCACCGTGACCTTGCCGGCTGGCGTGCAGATCAGCTGGTTGCGCGACCAGTTCCTGGATTTCGCCGACGCGCTGAACCTGGATGCCCTGATCGAACCGTGGCGCCCACAAAACCCAATGTAAGGAAGCTTTCATGGCCGTTGCCATCGACCAACCGGTTGCCGACTTCGAAGCACCCGCCACCAGCGGACAGACCGTCAGCCTCGCGAGCCTTAAAGGCAAGCAAGTGGTGATCTACTTCTATCCGAAGGACAGCACGCCGGGCTGCACGACCCAGGGCCAGGGCTTTCGCGATCAGCTCGATGCCTTTAAAGCGGCTAACACCGAAGTCTTCGGCGTGTCCCGCGACAGCCTGAAATCTCACGAGAACTTCAAGGCCAAGCAAGCGTTCACCTTCGAGCTGATCAGCGACAAGGAAGAGGCGCTGTGCCAGCTGTTTGATGTGATCAAGCTGAAGAAGCTTTATGGCAAGGAATACATGGGTGTTGATCGCAGCACGTTTTTGATCGACAAGAACGGTGTGCTGCGTCAGGAATGGCGCGGCGTGAAGGTGCCGGGGCATGTGGATGCTGTTTTGGCTGCCGCACAGGCATTGAACAAAGCCTGATTTTGATGGCGCCTGTTCTGGCGCCTTCGCGGGCAAGCCTCGCTCCTACAGGTTTTGAGTCGTACCCAAGCCCCCTGTAGGAGCGAGGCTTGCCCGCGAAGAGGCCCTCAAGACGGACAATTAAAGTAACGGTGCCACAACAGGCTCCTTCCGAGGCCAGGCATCCAGCACGGCCTTGAACAGCGTCGCCAGCGGAATCGCAAAAAACACCCCCCAGAATCCCCATAACCCGCCAAACAACAACACCGCGCAGATGATCGCCACCGGATGCAGGTTGACCGCTTCCGAGAACAGCAGCGGCACCAGCACATTGCCATCCAGCGTCTGAATAATTCCGTAGACCGCCATCAAATAGATGAACTGATCGCTCCAGCCCCACTGGAACAACGCAATCAGCAGCACCGGCACGGTCACCACCACGGCCCCGACATAGGGCACCACCACCGACACGCCTACCAGCAACGCCAACAGTGCTGCGTAGTTGAGCCCCAACACGACAAACGCGATGTAGGTCACGCCACCACAGATGAAAATCTCAATGACCTTGCCGCGAATGTAGTTGGCGATCTGCCGGTTCATTTCGTGGGCAACACGGGTGATCAGCGCGCGTTCACGAGGCAGATAACCGCGAACCCACTGGCCGATCATTTCCCGGTCCTTGAGAAAGAAGAACACCAGGATTGGCACCAGCACCAGGTAAATCATGATGTTGACCAACAGTGGCAGGCTCGACAGCGAGAACGTCAGCGCCCATTGGCCGAACTTGCCGATCTCGCCGCGCGCGGCCTCGATGGCCTGCAACACCTGCTCGTCGGACACCAGGTGCGGATAACGCTCGGGCAGCAGCAACAACAGTGATTGCCACTTGGCGAGCATGCCGGGCAACTCGTTGAACAAGGTGATCAACTGGTGCCAGAGCAACGGCACCACGACAATAATGAACACCAGCAAAACGCCCATGAACAAGGCAAAGACCGCTCCGACGGCCACCCCGCCCGGCACCCGCAGGCGCTCAAGTGTCACCACCAATCCCTGCATCAGATACGCCAGCACCATCCCGGCGAGCACCGGCGCAAGCATGCCGCCCAAGGTGAGCACGGCGGTAAATGCCAAAAACAGCAGGACCGCCAGCACCACCGCTTCTTCATCGGAGAAATAGCGCTGAATCCAGTCGCGTAACACTTTGAACATCAATAATCCTTAGAAACGAACGCAGCAATTTTCAGGCTTTTTTCAGCCAGTAGCGGTAAACGCCCGCTTCATCTTCTTCACGAAGCAGCGTATGACCGGCCAAACGGGCAAAGGTGCGGAAGTCGCGCTGCGAACCCGCATCGGTGGCGATCACCTTGAGTACCGCGCCGCTGGCCATCTTGTTGAGTTCCATCTTGGCCTTGAGCAGCGGCAACGGACAATTCAGGCCGCTGGCGTCCAGTTCGGCGTCATGGGCTACAGCGTCGGTCATTGCGTTACTCCGGGTCAGGTGGTCGAGCGGCTTAGAATATCTGGTCCGAAGCGTACTGTCCGGCTACAGTAAGGTCTTTGTCGACTAAGGCTTTGTGCATGACTTTTTTGCGCCCTACCCTGCTGACGCTCGCTTGCCTGCTCGCCTCACCGGGCTTCGCCGACGACCTGCCGTCACTCGGTGACGCCAGTTCTGCAATCGTCTCTCCACAACAGGAATATCAGCTGGGCCGCGCCTGGCTGGCGCTGCTGCGCAGTCAGGTTGACCAGCTCAATGACCCGCAACTCAAGGACTATGTCGAGTCCAGCGTCTACCGGTTGGTTGAGACCAGCCAGGTCAATGACCGGCGTCTGGAGTTCATCCTGATCAACAGCCCGCAGCTCAACGCCTTTGCGGCACCGGGCGGGATCGTCGGGGTCAACGGTGGTTTGTTCCTTAATGCCCAGACCGAAGGCGAATATGCCTCGGTACTCGCTCACGAACTGGCTCACTTGTCGCAGCGCCACTTTGCCCGTGGCGTCGAAGCGCAACAACGCATGCAGGTGCCGATGATGGCCGCACTGCTGGCCGGGATCGTGATTGCCGCTGCCGGTGCCGGTGATGCCGGGATCGCGGCTATTGCGGGCACGCAGGCGGCAGCGATTCAGGAACAACGACGTTTCTCGCGCCAGAACGAGCAAGAGGCCGACCGCATCGGCATCCTCAACCTTGAAAAAGCCGGTTACGACCCTCGCTCGATGCCAACCATGTTCGAGCGGTTGGCGCGCCAATACCGCTTCGACGCCAAGCCACCGGAGTTCTTGCTGACTCACCCGGTGACCGAATCGCGTATCGCCGACACCCGCAACCGCGCCGAGCAGGCCAAACCCGGCGGCATTGAAGACAGCATGCGTTATCAACTGATTCGTGCGCGAGTCCAGCTGATCTACGAAGAAACCCCAGGCCTGGGCGCCAAGCGCTTCCGCGCACAGCTGGATGAAAACCCGAAAAACGACGTTGCGCGTTATGGCCTGGCGATCGCCCAGATAAAGGGCGGCCAACTGAACGAAGCACGGGAAAATCTCAAGTTGCTGCTGGCCAAGTCGCCAAACGAGATCATCTACAACCTGGCGCAGATCGATCTGGACATCACCAACAACCGCCTGCCAGACGCCCAAACCCGGGTGGACCGGATGCTGACTCAGTATCCGGGCAACTATCCACTGAATCAGGTGCGCGTCGATTTGCTGCTCAAGCAAAACCGGGCGCCCGAAGCGGAAAAAGCGCTGGAGAACCTGCTCAAAAGCCGTCCCGATGATCCGGATGTCTGGTACATGGTGGCGGAAACCCGTGGCCTTTCAGGCAACATCATCGGCTTGCATCAGGCGCGCGCCGAGTACTTTGCGCTGGTTGGCGACTACCGTCAGGCCATTCAGCAACTGGACTTCGCCAAGCGCAAGGCCGGGACCAACTTCCCGTTGTCATCGCGTATCGACGCCCGCCAACGGGAGCTGATGGAGCAGGAGCGCATGATCAAGGACATGATGGGCTGACACTTTTCACCAGGCATAAAAAAACCGCCTCTTTCGAGGCGGTTTTTTATTCAGCCGACAACCGGTTTATTCAGCCAGTTTGAAGGTGATGAAGCTGGCGCGATTCTGACGCAGAACCCGCATCGACACCGAGCGGTTCTTCGGCAGCGCCTTGGCGATATCGGTGAACTCCTTGGCGGAACCAATCGCCTGATTGTTCAGGTGAGTGATGACGTCGCCTGGCTGCAAGCCGATCAGGGATGCAGGACCGTCCTGAACTTCCTTGATCACCACGCCACCTTTGAGGTCGTAGGTTTTCTTCTGTTCGTCGGTCAGCTCGACCACGGAAACACCCAGGCGATTGCTGCTGCGCTCGGTGGCCGATTTCGGCAGGGCATCCAGCTCTTTGCCCTCTTCAGGGATAGCGCCGACGGTCAGCTCGACATTCTGGCGCTTACCTTCACGAATCACTTCAAGGTTTGCCTTGGCGCCAGCCTTCAGCGCGCCGACTAGATGCGGCAGATCGGCAGACATGACGATCGGTTGACCGTTCATGCTCAGGATCACGTCACCCACTTGCAGGCCACCCTTGGCCGCCGGACCGTCATCCTGGATCTGCGCCACCAGTGCACCGGCCGGTTTATCAAGACCGAACGACTCGGCCAGATCCTTGCTCACTTCCTGAATCACGACACCCAACCATCCACGGCTGACCTTGCCGCCGCTTTTCAGCTGGTTGGAAACGTCCATGGCCACATCGATCGGGATTGCGAACGACACGCCCATGAAACCACCGGAACGGGTGTAGATCTGAGAGTTGATCCCCACCACTTCGCCCGCCAGGTTGAACAGCGGACCACCGGAGTTACCCGGGTTGATCGGCACGTCGGTCTGGATGAACGGCACATAGTTTTCGTTCGGCAGGCTGCGACCGATGGCACTGACGATGCCTTGGGTCACAGTGTGGTCGAAACCGAATGGCGAGCCGATGGCCACGACCCACTGACCAGCCTTCAGGTCCTGGGATTTACCCAGCTTCAGGACCGGCAGATCCTTGCCTTCGATTTTCAGCAGCGCCACGTCGGAGCGTGGATCGGTGCCGACCAGTTTGGCTTTCAATTCACTACGGTCAGCGAGACGGACGAGAATTTCGTCGGCATCGGCGATCACGTGGTTGTTGGTCAGGATGTAGCCGTCAGACGAGATGATGAAACCCGACCCCAACGACTGGGCTTCGCGCTGACGATCACCGCGCGGCGTACGCGGTTGTGGCGGCATGCCGCGCTCGAAGAACTCGCGCAACATCGGCGGCAAGCCTTCAAGGTCTGGCATCTGCTGGCTCGACACTTTGCGGTCCGGCAGTTTCTGCGTGGTACTGATGTTTACCACCGCGGGCGAGGCCTGCTCGACCAGCTGCGTGAAGTCAGGCAACTCGGCCGCTTGTACAGCGACCGCCTGACCGAGCACCAGCACGGTGGCAAATATGGAGAGGTAAGACTTCAAGCGTGGTATCGACATACGGCTCCCGTTACGACGAGCATGGTTAAGCGATATGGAGCAAGGAACACCGGGAACGATACGCCGGTATTTTTGTTCCGGGAACAACAAACAAGGCCAGAGCCGAGGGGCTCTGACCTATAAAAAATTTCGGGGATATTTGCAAATTGAAATGCTCACCAAACATTTCGGTTTCAGCTCACTACTGGGTTGCAGTGGCATCGGAGCGCATGGACAGCGCAATCCGTTCAGCGGTGCCTACCGGGATTTCACCGACGACGGTGACCATCATCTCGCCTTGAGGGGTGGTCAAGCGCCGGGATACCGCGACGGTCGGGCCCAACTGAGTGCGGGTATCGGTGACGGGGGCACCATTGAGCGGCTCAAGGAACACCGAAAAACGTGCGAGACCATCGTCATACATCAGACTGCTGACCTGGGTTTTGGTCGCGGGATCCTTGCGTGAAGTGCTGCTGGTCAGCTCAAAGCCGGCAGGCAACCAGTCCGAATGCCAGGTCTGGGCAGCCTTGACGGCTGAAGCCTTGTCGCTGTCGAGGGTGATGGCTTTGCAATCCGGGCCTGCCCGCAAATCATCGTCGGAAGGCAAATCGGAGGTATCCAGCTGCGTGAACTGGAACCGCTCCAGCAACTGCCCTTTCTCATTCAGAAGCAATGATTTGAGCGGCAGGCCGGTTTCTTTATCCAGATGCAATTCAAAACCGTAGCGATGTTGATCGCGAGGCGTCAGGGTAACGATGACTGCCGCACGGCCGGCCACACGCGACTTGCCGATGACGGCAAGGTCGTACCAATTCTTGAGCTTCTGTGGATCGAGTGTACGAGCAGCGGAGTTGGGGGAATCCCCAAGCCCTGCAATCAGAATGCCGCTGACGCATTGAGTACGCCCATCAATGCGCACAACTTCCTGAGCCTGGCCGTCGAGCTGGAGTAAACGCTCATGGACCTTGCCATCCTGGACGCGGTGCCAGATGTTGTGGGTAGAAAAACTACCGTTTCGCTCGTAGACAAAAGTACCGTGAAAGCTTTGCTGCTGCTCGGCCTGGCCAAGACGGGTCAACCAGTCTTGTGCCTCATCGGCATGGGCTGGAACAATGAACCAGCCACTAAGCAGAAGCGAAAGTAGAGGTATGGCGCGCATGATCCTCCTTAACGGTTTTCCAGGCTCGCTGCACGAGCGTAAGGCAGAGCGCTCTCAGTACCTTTCAGTGCAGCCTGTTGAGCATGTTGGCGCAAGTAGCCTGGCAAACGCTGATCGTGCCAGCCCGGCTGAGCCTGCAATACGCCGTTGGCCATAGGACCAGTGGCTTCCGAGCTCTCATTATAGCCTGCCAAAACAGCTGGACCCTTGACCTGAGGAACGGCCAGACCCGGTTGAGTGGAGTGCTGAGCCAACTCGACACCCGCGATCTCGTCCTGGTTGTACAGACGAACACCTGCCAACACGGCGACGGTAACCGAAGCGGCTACAGCGAGGCGACCCAGGCTGCGCCATGGACCACGGGAGACTTTCGCCGGTACGGCTTCGTCAGCCAGCGCAGCAGAAACGGCCGCTGCAATGTCCAGACGTGGAAGCAGCAGATCCTTGTGCATCACTGCCCGAGCGATTTGATAACGAGCCCATGTTTCACGGGTTTCAACATCGTCAAAGGCATTCAATACCCGACGCAATTCCAGTTCGTCCGCTTCGTTATCCATCACTGCGGACAGCGATTCCTGCAGGGCTTCACGACTCATGGCGTTCCTCTCTTGGCTGTCGCCGCTGTCTCAGTTTTCCTGCAACAACGGCTGCAGGGCTTTATCGATGGCCTCCCGAGCGCGGAAAATCCGGGAGCGCACGGTACCCACCGGACACTGCATGACTGCCGCAATGTCCTCGTAACTCAGACCATCAAACTCACGTAAAGTTAAAGCCGTACGCAAATCTTCCGGCAGTTGCTGAATGGTTCGATGGACGGTGCCTTCGATCTCATCCCGCAGCAATGCGCGCTCAGGCGACTCGAGATCCTTGAGGCCATGATCGCCATCGTAGAACTCTGCATCTTCGGAACTGACATCGCTATCCGGCGGCCGACGGCCGCGTGAAACCAGATAGTTTTTCGCCGTGTTGATGGCGATGCGGTAAAGCCACGTGTAAAACGCGCTGTCCCCGCGAAAATTTCCAAGCGCACGGTACGCCTTGATAAAGGCTTCTTGTGCCACATCCTGGGCTTCATGGGTGTCGTGCACGAAACGCACGATCAACCCGAGAATTTTGTGCTGATATTTCAGCACTAGCAGATCGAAAGCTCGCTTGTCGCCGCGCTGAACGCGTTCGACCAGCTGCTGATCCTCTTCCTGGGTTAGCATGAACTCTCCTCGATAAGCTCGGAGGAAGCTTGCATAACTAAACGACCAGACTTGCAAACATAGACTCGGGCTTTTCGCAAAAGTTCTCCCCCTCCAAGCAAGTTTCCTGCGGGCTCTGATTTGGCACGCACGAAAAGCGCAGCTCGGCATAACCCGGCTGCGCGAATAATCTTGTCATCGGATTCGCCGGCAAGGATCAAACCGCAATCCTGCATTGAAGCCGACACTGTCCCTTGATTCAGGCAACGGTCTATTGATCTTGGGCCTTTGGCAAAAGTTCCAAATATTTATAGCTGCGCAAGACCGACATTGTGCAACCGTGAATGGAAAAAGACTGTTAAATCGACGATACAGTCTTCTTGTCGCCGAACCGGTCGAAAAATCATCCGACGAAGCGTCAAGTCTTTTCCGTCACAGTAGTTTCACAATGCCATGTGACCTCGGCTATTGTGCCGCTCCCCCCCTCTATATACTAGTGCGCTGTGTGGCCGCCTTGACTCGCCGATGCGGGAGTCATGCGCCAACCCCGACCCGGGTCGCTTTGAGCGGAATCCTGAAATGAGCCAACAGTTTCAACACGATGTTCTGGTGATTGGCAGCGGTGCTGCCGGTTTGAGCCTTGCGCTGACCTTGCCCGATCATTTGCGCATTGCCGTACTGAGCAAAGGCGACCTCGCCAATGGCTCGACCTTCTGGGCCCAGGGCGGTGTCGCTGCCGTGCTGGATGACACCGATACCGTTGAATCCCACGTCGATGACACCCTGAATGCCGGCGGTGGCCTGTGCCACGAAGACGCCGTGCGCTTCACCGTCGAGCACAGCAAAGAGGCCATTCAATGGCTGATCGATCAAGGCGTGCCGTTCACCCGCGATGAACAATCCGGCACCGAAGATGGCGGTTTCGAGTTTCACCTGACCCGCGAAGGCGGTCACAGCCATCGGCGCATCATTCACGCCGCCGATGCCACCGGCGCAGCGATTTTCAGAACCCTGCTCGACAAAGCCAGACAACGGCCCAACATCGAGTTGCTGGAACAGCGGGTCGCCGTCGATCTGATCACCGAAAAGCGCCTGGGCCTTGAAGGCGACCGCTGCCTCGGCGCCTACGTGCTCAACCGCGGCACCGGGGAAGTCGACACCTACGGCGCACGCTTCGTGATCCTCGCGTCCGGCGGTGCCGCCAAGGTCTACCTCTATACCAGCAACCCCGACGGCGCCTGCGGTGATGGCATCGCCATGGCCTGGCGTTCGGGCTGCCGGGTGGCGAACCTGGAGTTCAACCAGTTTCACCCGACGTGCCTGTATCACCCGCAGGCCAAGAGTTTCCTGATCACCGAAGCCCTGCGCGGCGAAGGTGCGCACCTGAAACTGCCCAATGGCGAACGCTTCATGCAGCGTTTCGACCCGCGCGCCGAACTGGCGCCACGGGACATCGTTGCCCGGGCCATCGACCATGAGATGAAGCGCCTGGGTGTCGATTGCGTTTATCTGGACATCAGTCACAAGCCGGAAGCGTTCATCAAGACGCACTTCCCGACGGTGTACGAGCGCTGCCTGGAGTTTTCCATCGACATCACCAAGCAACCGATTCCGGTGGTTCCCGCAGCGCACTACACCTGCGGCGGCGTGATGGTCGATCAGCAGGGCCGCACCGACGTGCCGGGGCTGTATGCAATTGGCGAAACCAGTTTCACTGGCCTGCACGGCGCCAACCGCATGGCCAGCAACTCGCTGCTGGAATGTTTCGTTTACGCACGCTCGGCGGCAGAAGACATTCTCGAGCAGCTGCCGCAGGTTTCGATTCCGGTCGCCCTGCCCGTCTGGGATGCCAGCCAGGTCACCGACTCGGATGAAGACGTGATCATTGCGCACAACTGGGATGAACTGCGGCGATTCATGTGGGACTACGTCGGCATTGTGCGCACCAACAAGCGCCTGCAACGTGCGCAACACCGCGTGCGGCTGTTGCTGGACGAAATCGACGAGTTCTACAGTAACTACAAGGTCAGCCGGGACTTGATCGAGCTGCGTAACCTGGCCCAAGTGGCGGAACTGATGATTCAGTCAGCCATGGAACGCAAGGAAAGTCGCGGCCTGCATTACACCCTCGACTACCCGAACCTGCTGCCGGAGGCGCTGGACACTATTCTGGTGCCGCCCACCTACGCCGACTGAACGTGAGCCGAACCCGCAGGCGTCGGTGCACATCCGCCGCCTGCGAATCCCTGGGCACACAGATCGCCCGGACCCGCCGCTCGCCTTGCAGGCGAAAACGCAGGACGACGACCAGCGGCAGCGCGAGGCTGTCCGGCCGTAGCTGAACCGCCTGCCAACCCGCCACCTGATTCCACAACTGCCAGCCATCCGCATCACGACGCAAGCCGCGAAACGCCTGTGGGTGTGTCAGTAGAATCTGGCGTGGCAATGCCCAAACGCCATGAGCCAGGCAGCAAAAAGCGCCGAGCAAGCTGGCCCAGACCGGTATGGCAAGCAGAAACAACGAACCCAGCGCGAACAGCTGGGTCAACAGATACGCCGCCAGCAACTGCCCAGAGGCATGCCAGCGGCATTCGAACGCATTACTTGGGCTGGACACGATCCAGGATCATGCGAACCATGCGCTGCAGCTCCGGATCTTCCGACTCGGCACGTTCCATGAACCAGCCGAACATGTCCTGATCTTCGCATTCGAGCAGCTTGCGGTAGCAATCGCGGTCGACATCATTGAGGTGCGGGTAGACCTCTTTCACGAACGGCACCAGCAACACGTCAAGTTCAAGCATGCCGCGGCGGCTGTGCCAGTAGAGGCGATTCAGTTCAACATCTTCGACCATGGAGCGCTCCTCAAATAGGCGGCAAGTATACAGCCCCGGACACCATCGAACAGTCGGCTTTGGTCGGGCACTGTCGACCTTTTGTGAACTACCCATTTCATGGGCGCCCCCTTATGATGTCCCCCAGACTCTTTTACCCTGCGATCTCCCATGGCCGATTCTGCTTTTTTCTGCACCCTGTCTCACGAAGGCGTTCTCGCGGTCCGCGGCGCGGATGCCAGCAAATTTCTGCAAGGCCAGCTGACCTGCAACCTCAATTACCTGAGCGACACCCAGGCCAGCCTCGGCGCGCGCTGCACCCAGAAAGGCCGGATGCAATCGAGCTTCCGCATTCTGCTGCAAGGTGATGGCGTGCTCATGGCCATGGCCACCGAGCTGCTGGAGCCGCAACTGGCGGACCTGAAGAAGTACGCGGTGTTCTCCAAATCGAAATTGACCGATGAAAGCGCTGCCTGGGTCCGCTTCGGCGTTGACCATGGCGATGCCGCCCTGATCGGCCTGGGTCTCGAACTGCCGGCGGACACCGACAGCGTGGCGCGCAATGACGGATTGATCGCCATCCGCGTTTCACCGGACCGCGCCGAACTCTGGGTTGCCGCCGATCAGGCCGACGTCATCAAGGGCCGGTTATCTGCTTTGCTGACCGAGGGCGATCTCAATCAATGGCTGCTGGGTCAGGTCCGCGCAGGGATCGGCCAGGTGATGCCGGGCACACGCGAATTGTTCATTCCGCAGATGCTCAATCTGCAGGCCGTCGGCGGCGTGAGCTTCAAGAAAGGTTGCTACACCGGCCAGGAAATCGTTGCGCGGATGCAGTACCTGGGCAAACTCAAGCGCCGCTTGTATCGTCTGAAGCTGGACGCCAGTGCATTACCTGAACCCGGCACACCCTTGTTTTCCCCGACACACGGCAGTTCCATCGGCGAAGTGGTGATTGCCGCGCACGCCGGACAAAACATTGAACTCCTGGCCGTCTTGCAAGCCGAAGCGGCGGAAGGTGGCGACGTCCATCTCGGCGCGATCGAAGGGCCGGCCCTGCATCTGCTTGACTTGCCTTATGAACTGGATCGCGATCGCGAAATCCAGCGTTAACAGCAGTACTTGTTGCAACACCCTAGAGAAAAGAAATGAGCGATTTGGCGGATAAGGTCCAACAGGATTTGGTTGAGGCCATCGATAACGATGACCTGGTTCTGCCAACGTTGCCGGAAGTGGCCCTGCAGATTCGCAAGGCCGCTGAAGACCCGGAAATAAGTGTCAGCACCCTGAGTAAAGTGATTGGCCGTGATACGGCGCTGTCGGCACGCCTGATCAAAGTGGTCAATAGCCCGCTGCTGCGCGCGACCCAGGAAGTCACTGACTTGCACACGGCAATCACGCGCCTGGGCGTCAATTACAGCAGCAACCTGGCCATCGGTCTGGTCATGGAGCAGATTTTCCATGCGCGCTCTGACGTGGTGGAGAAAAAGATGCGCGATGTCTGGCGCAAAAGCCTGGAAATCGCCGGGGTCAGCTACGCGCTGTGCCGCAGTTACACGCAGCTCAAGCCCGATCAGGCGGCGCTGGGCGGACTGGTGCATCAGATTGGCGTACTGCCGATCCTGACCTACGCCGAAGACCACTACGAGCTGCTGTCGGACCCGGTCAGCCTGAACCATGTGATCGACCACATTCACCCGCTGCTCGGCGACAAACTGCTCAGGGTCTGGGAGTTTCCGGAAATGCTGGTGCAATTGCCGGGGCTGTATCTGGACTTCAAGCGCGAGTCCGAACGCGTCGACTATGTGGATCTGGTGCAAGTGGCCAGTTTGTATTGCCACAAGGACACCGACCACCCCATCGCCCGTATCGACCCGCTCGGCGTGCCGGCCTTCAAGAAGCTGGGAATCGACCCGGAGAATGAGTCGATGTGCAGGGATCTGGAAGAATCGCGGTCGATGTTCTATTAAAAGCTTCGCGGGCAAGCCTCGCTCCTACAAAAGCATCGTAATACCTGTAGGAGCGAGGCTTGCCCGCGAAGGGGCCAGTACGAACACCATCACTCTCCCGCGATAAAACTCACCCGCACCTTCAACCCCGCCTGCTCGCCATCGTGCAGGCTGATATGTGCCAGATGCGCGCGGCAGATCTCGCCGACAATCGCCAACCCCAACCCCGACCCGGCCACTTGCTGGTTGCGCCGATAGAAGCGCTCGAACACCCGATCACGCTCTTCCAGCGGAATCCCCGGCCCGTCATCCTCGACCTCCAGCACCGCCGGCGCCGAGACCCGCAGGATCACATTGCCGCCGGGCGGCGTATGGGCCAGCGCGTTGTCCACCAGATTGCTCAACAGCTCGTTCAGCAGCGTCGGCTCACCGCGCAGCCACACCGGTTCGTCGGCTTCCAGCGCCAGCGCGACGCCGCGGGCATGGGCCAGCGGCGCCATCGCCATGCCCAGCTCCCGGGCCAGCTGACTCAGATCGAGTAATTGTGCACCGCCCTCGGCAATCGCCCGGGCACCGTTTTCGACACGCGCCAGCGAAAGCAATTGGTTGGCCAGATGGGTCAAACGATCCGTGCCTTGCGCTGCCGTTTCCAGCGTATTGCGCCAGGTTTCGGGCTCGCCCGAACGCAGGCCGAGTTCAAGTCGCGCCTTGAGCGCCGCCAGTGGCGTGCGCAGTTCATGCGCAGCATCGGCAATGAACTGCGCCTGACGTTCGAACTGCCCGCGCAGGCGCTCGGTAAAGTGATTGAGCGCACGCACCAACGGCCACAATTCTCGCTGCACCTCCACCAGCGGCAGCGGCCGCAAGTCATCGGACTGGCGCTCTTCCACCGCCGTGCGCAAGCGTTCCAATGGGCGCAACGCCGCACTCACCGCAAACCACACCATCAGCAACGCGCCGACCGCCAGCATGCCCAGCCGCAACAACGTGTCTGCCGCCAGGCTACGGGCCATGCTGACGCGTGCCTCGTCGGTTTCCGCCACGCGAATTTCCGCCATGCCGTTCATGTTCGGCTCGCTCACGGGTTTGAGCAGGCTGACCACCCGCACGTTCTGCCCCCGATACGTCGCGTTGTAGAAACGCGCCAACGCCGGATAGTCATCGGTGCGCGGCGTTCCCGGTGGTGGAGCTGGAAGGTTTTCGTAGCCGGAAATCAGGTTCTGGTGAATGTCGTTGACCAGGTAAAAAATTCGCCCGGCACTGTCGTAGGCAAACGTATCCAGCGCCACGTAAGGCACATCGGCACTGAGCGTTCCGTCACGCTGGGACACCCCGGCGGCGATGGTTCGCGCAGAAGCCAGCAAGGTCCGGTCATACGCGGTATCGGCGGCTTCGCGACCATTCCAGTACGCGCTCAATCCACTGGCCAGCATCAACACCACCAGCAACAGCGCGAGGTTCCACAACAACCGCCAGCGCAGGCTGCTGGGCTTATGCATCGCGGCTTTCCAGCAAATAGCCGAGGCCGCGGAACGTCACGATGGCGACCGGTTGGCCGTCGAGTTTCTTGCGCAAGCGGTGGACGTAGATTTCGATGGCGTCAGGGCTGGCCTCTTCGTCGAGACCAAACACTTGGGCAGCCAGTTGCTCCTTGCTCATCACCCGACCGGGACGCGCAATCAGCGCTTCGAGCACCGCTTGTTCGCGGGAGGTCAGGGTCAGCAATTCGTCGCCGAGGGTGAAGCGTCGGGTGTCCAGATCGTAAGCCAGCACACCGCAGGTCTGCTGGCGTTCGCCGCCGAGCACACTGCGACGCAGCAAGGCTTTGACCCGGGCTTCGAGCTCGGTTAGTTCGAATGGTTTGGCCAGGTAATCGTCAGCGCCGAGGTTCAAGCCATGCACACGATCCTTGACGTCGCTGCGGGCGGTCAGCATCAGCACCGGCAGGTTCTTGCCCCGGGCCCGCAAGCGCGCCAGCACCTCGAAGCCATCCATGCGCGGCAGGCCGACATCGAGGATCGCCATGGCGTATTCCTCGCTGCTCAGCGCCAGGTCGGCGGCCACGCCGTCGTGCAGCACATCCACGGTCAGCCCGGTGCTCTTGAGCGCCTGGGCGACACTGTCGGCGAGTTGCAGATGGTCTTCGACGAGCAGAACACGCATGGATCTTTACCTCATTCAGGGATGTTCGACGCCATTCTTTGGCGCGGAGTTTACAGCCGCATCCGCCGCTGTGAAGCCCGAAAACCGTGAAAGTCCGCTGAAAGGTTAGTGAAAGGTTCGACCGTTAGAGTCGGCCCACGGATGGTTTCGACTGAAAGCCATCGATCGTGCTTTGAAATGTAGCTCCCGAAAAACGCCTCGATGCGTTTTCGCCAATAAGAACAATAACGAGGTACTTCGCCATGCTGTCCACACAGCTCCAGGTTTGCCCGCCTCATCTCTTTTTTCAATTCCCGTCGTTTACGTTTGTCAGCGCCACCAACGGCTGCGCGACGCGAAACTGCCGCACCTGAAACATCCCCAAAAACAACAACTCCCGTGGAGACAACAATGAATCGATCACTGCGCCGTTTCGCCCTCGCCGCCAGCTGCATGCTGTTTGCCGGCCAACTGATGGCCGAGCCCAAGCGCCCGGAATGCATCGCCCCGGCCTCGCCCGGCGGCGGTTTCGACCTGACCTGCAAACTGGCGCAAAGCGCGCTGATGAACGAGAAACTGCTGAGCAAACCGATGCGCGTGACCTACATGCCCGGCGGTGTCGGCGCAGTGGCGTACAACGCGGTGGTCGCTCAGCGTCCGGCCGACGCCGGCACGCTCGTGGCGTGGTCCAGCGGCTCGTTGCTGAACCTGGCCCAGGGCAAGTTCGGTCGCTTCGATGAAACCAACGTGCGCTGGCTGGCAGCGGTCGGCACCAGCTACGGCGCCATCGCGGTGAAAAGCGATTCGCCTTACAAGACCCTCGACGATCTCGTTCAGGCGCTGAAGAAAGATCCAAGCAAAGTGGTGATCGGTTCCGGCGGCACCGTCGGCAGCCAGGACTGGATGCAAACCGCGTTGATCGCCAAGGCCGCCGGGATCAACCCGCGCGATCTGCGTTACGTCGCCCTCGAAGGTGGCGGCGAAATCGCCACCGCCCTGCTCGGCGGCCACATCCAGGTCGGCAGCACCGACATCTCCGACTCCATGCCGCACATCCAGAGCGGCGACATGCGCCTGCTGGCGGTGTTCTCCGATAAGCGCCTGGACGAGCCGGAAATGAAAGACATTCCGACCGCCAAAGAGCAAGGCTACGACATCGTCTGGCCAGTGGTTCGCGGTTTCTACCTCGGGCCAAAAGTCAGCGATGAAGACTACGCCTGGTGGAAAGACTCCTTCGACAAACTGCTGGCGTCCGATGACTTCGCCAAGCTGCGCGATCAGCGTGAACTCTTTCCGTTCGCCATGACCGGCCCGGAACTGGACACCTACGTGAAGAAGCAGGTCGCGGACTACAAAGTGCTGGCCAAAGAGTTCGGCCTGATTCAGTGATCGCCTCTGTCTAGCGGCTGCGGCCCCGCACTGCGGGGTCGCGGCACAGGAGTTCCCCATGCTCGTACAACGCATTTTCGCATCGGTGCTGCTGCTGGCCTGCGCCAGCCTGGTGCTGATGGCCTGGCCCTACCAGGCGCCTTTTTCCTACGAACCGATCGGCCCTCGCGCCTTCCCCTTGCTGATGCTGGGGCTGATGGGAATGGGCTTGATCTACATGGTGTTTCGCCCGTCCCCGATCAAACACTCCGAAGAAGACCCGCCGCTGGATCGTGAAACCCTCCACAAGATCGGCCGCTGCGTGGTGCTGCTGCTGGTGTTCGCCGGCCTGTTCGAACCGTTGGGCTTCATCCTCAGCAGCATTTTGATCGGCATTCCGATGGCGCGCCTCTACGGCGGACGCTGGTTGCCAAGCGCAGTGATCATCAGCCTGATGAGCATCGGTCTGTACCTGCTGTTCGACAAAGTGATGGACGTGCCGCTGCCTCTGGGTCTGCTCGACGTTCTGGAGAACTGAAATGGATACGCTTGGTTATTTGAGTCACGGCTTCGGCGTCGCACTGACCCCTTACAACCTGGTCACCGCACTCAGCGGCACGCTGATCGGCACCGTCGTCGGCCTGCTGCCCGGCCTCGGTCCGATCAACGGCGTGGCGTTGCTGATCCCGATTGCATTCGCCCTCGGGCTGCCACCGGAATCGGCACTGATCCTGCTGGCTGCGGTTTACCTGGGTTGCGAGTACGGCGGCCGGATCAGTTCGATCCTGCTGAACATTCCGGGCGAAGCGTCCACCGTCATGACCACCCTCGACGGCTACCCGATGGCCCGTCAAGGCATGGCCGGTGTCGCGCTGTCGCTGTCGGCGTGGAGCTCGTTCATCGGTGCCTTTATTGCCACGTGCGGGATGGTGGTGTTCGCGCCGATCCTGGCGAAATGGGCGATTGCCTTCGGTCCGGCGGAATATTTCGTCCTGATGGTGTTCGCGATTGTCTGCCTCGGCGGCATGGCCGGTGATCGACCGCTGAAGACCTTTATCGCGGCGCTGATCGGCCTGTTCCTGTCGACCGTCGGCATCGACGCCAACAGCGGTGTCTACCGCTTCACCGGCGACAACATCCACCTCACCGACGGCATTCAGTTCGTGGTGTTGGTGCTGGGCCTGTTCTCCATCAGCGAGATTCTGTTGCTGCTGGAAAAAACCCATCGCGGCCAGGAAGCGTTCAAAGCCACCGGCCGCATGATGTTCAACTTCAAGGAAGCTGCGTCGGTGTTCTGGGTGAACATGCGGTGCGGTGTGCTGGGTTTCATCATGGGCGTTTTGCCTGGCGCCGGTGCAACACTTGCCAGCGCCGTGGCCTACATGACCGAGAAACGTATCGCCGGCCCAAGCGGCAAATTCGGACAGGGCGACAAGCGCGGTCTGGCCGCTCCGGAAACCGCCATCGGTGCTGAAGCCTGCGGTGCGCTGGTGCCGATGCTGACCCTGGGTGTTCCCGGTTCGGGCACGACGGCGGTGATGATCGGTGCGTTGTCGCTGTACAACATCACGCCGGGCCCACTGCTGTTCCAACAGCAACCGGACATCGTCTGGGGCCTGATCGCGTCGTTGTTCATTGCCAACATCATGCTGGTGATCCTCAACATTCCGATGATCCGCATCTTCACCCGCATCCTCGCCGTACCGAACTGGGCGTTGGTGCCAATGATCGCGATCATTACCGCCATCGGCGTGTTCGCGGTGCATGCCACCACCTTCGACCTGTTCCTGATGATCGGCATTGGCATCTTCGGCTACATTCTGCGCAAGCTGGATTTCCCGTTGTCGCCGGTTTTGCTGGGTTTCATTCTCGGAGGTTTGATGGAACAGAATCTGCGCCGTGCACTGTCGATCTCCAACGGTTCGCTGGAGATTCTCTGGTCGAGCGGGATCACGCTGGGTGTCTGGGCGTTGATCGTGGTGATGTTGCTGGTGCCGATCCTGCGGATCTGGCGCAAACGTTCGGTCGCTCGTCGCGCGGTCGCCGATGTCTGATCGAACACCCTTCAAGGCCTGGTGGGGTACGCCGCTGGTCGGCGCGCTGGGCGGTTACCTGGCCAGCCAGATCGGCTGGCCACTGCCGTGGATGGTCGGCTCGTTGCTGGCGATCATCCTCGTGCGTTGCCTGACGCCCTGGCAATTGGCCGAAATCCCTGGCGGCCGCAAGGTCGGCCAGTGGGTCGTCGGCATCGGCATCGGCCTGCACTTCACCCCGGTGGTGATGGAGCAGGTGTTGAGCCACTTTGGCCTGATCTTCTTCGGTGCGTTGATCACCAGCCTGTCCGCCGTGGTCGGGGTCTGGTTGATGCGCCGTACCGGTGAGGATCGCGCCACCGCATTTTTTTCCAGCATGCCCGGCGGCTCCGGGGAGATGGTCAACCTCGGCGCACGCAATGGCGCGGTGCTCAGTCGCGTAGCGGCCGGGCAAAGCCTGCGGGTGCTGGTGGTGGTGCTTTGCGTACCGGCGGCGTTCAAGTATTTGCTGGGCGACGGCGCACCGGTTTTTCATCCGACGGCCGTCAACTGGTGGTGGCTGGCCCTTCTATTTCCAGCGGGCGCCTTGGCGGCGTGGATTTGGGAGCGTTTGCGTCAACCCAACCCGTGGCTGTTCGGGCCGTTGCTGGTGAGCGCGGCGGTGAGCATTGGTTGGGATCTGCACATTGGTTTGCCCAACGGCGCTAGCCAGATTGGCCAATGGCTGATCGGCAGTGGCTTGGGCTGCCATTTCAATCGGCAGTTTTTCCGGCGTGCGCCTTCGTTTATGGGGCGGACGTTGATTGGTACGGTGTTGACCATGTTGATCGCCACGGCGGCAGCCTTGGGATTGAGTGCGCTGACACATCTGGATTTGCGTTCGCTGACCCTGGGCATGATGCCCGGCGGGATTGCGGAGATGAGCCTGACGGCGGAGACCCTGCAATTGTCGGTGCCGCTGGTGACGGCGATGCAGGTGATGCGGTTGTTGTTTGTGTTGTTTCTGGCGGAGCCGTTGTTCAAGTATTGGAACCGGAATCCGGATTCGGTCTGATAGACCGAGTCGCTCCCTTCGCGGGCAAGTCGGATCGCCGCCCGCTCGCTCCTACAGGGTTTGTGTCGTATGTGAATTATATGCTCGACACAAATCCTGTAGGAGCGAGGCTTGCCCGCGAAGCTTTTTAGACTGGCGGCAACCGCCAATCAATCGGCGTCTCGCCATTCTGCTCAAGAAACTTGTTGGTCCGGCTGAAGTGCCCGCACCCGAGAAAACCGCGATAAGCGGACAGCGGTGACGGGTGCACCGACGTCAGCACCAGATGCTTGGTCGCGTTGATCAGCTTCTGTTTGCTCTGGGCATGGGCGCCCCACAGCATGAACACCAGATGCGGTTGCTGCTGGCTGACCACTTCAATAATCCGGTCGGTAAAAAACTGCCAGCCCTTGTCCTTGTGCGCATTGGCATTGGCGCGCTCGACGGTCATGGTGGTATTGAGCATCAACACGCCCTGATCGGCCCAGCTCTGCAGATAGCCGTGATTGGGAATGTCGATGTTCAGGTCGCGTTTCAACTCCTTATAGATGTTCACCAGCGACGGCGGCGCCGGCACGCCCGGTTGCACCGAGAAGCACAAGCCATGGGCCTGGCCTGGCCCGTGATACGGATCCTGACCGAGAATGACGACCTTGACCTTGTCCAGCGGCGTCGAGTTGAGCGCGTTGAAAATCATCGGGCCCGGTGGATAAATCTCCTTGCCGGCCGCACGCTCCTGTTGCAGGAAATCGCGCAACTCTGCCATGTAGGGCTGGTCGAATTCGGCACGCAGTGCCTCCTTCCAGCTCGGTTCGAGTTTGATACGGTCGTCAGCAGTCATGGTTACATCCGGCAAAAACAATGGGGCGAACCCTAGGAAAGCCCATCACGCTTGTCAATTGATCTGACGCAGATCCGGCACTTTCCTGCATTGCGATCATACTGAACGCTCAAATTCCCGATCGAGGTCACGATGAATCTGCACTTCGAAGAACTCACCGGCACCGACGGCGCCCGCATCGGCGTTGCCAGCCTGGATGCCGAAAAATCCCTGAACGCCCTGTCCTTGCCGATGATCAACGCCCTGCGCGATCAACTGGACGCTTGGGCCAAGGATCCGCAAATCGTCTGCGTGCTATTGCGCGGTCATGGCGCCAAGGCCTTTTGCGCCGGTGGCGAAGTGCGCAGCCTGGTGGAAGCCTGTCGCGCGCACCCCGGCGTAGTGCCCCCGCTGGCCGCAACTTTCTTCGCGGCGGAATACCGGCTGGACTTCAGCCTGCACACCTACCCGAAACCGTTGATCTGCTGGGGTCACGGTTATGTACTCGGCGGCGGCATGGGCCTGCTGCAGGGCGCGAACATCCGTATTGTCACGCCGAGCAGCCGTTTGGCGATGCCGGAAATCAGCATTGGTTTGTATCCGGATGTCGGTGCCAGTTGGTTTCTGTCGCGCCTGCCCGGCAAGCTCGGCTTGTTCCTCGGCCTGACCGGCGCGCACATGAACGGTCGCGATGCGATCGATCTGGGCCTGGCCGACCGCTTCCTGCTCGATGAACAGCAAGAAGAGCTGATCGAAGGCCTGCTGCAATTGAACTGGCAGGAACAGACGCCGATGCAGCTCAACAGCCTGCTCAAGGCCTTGCAGCAGGAAGCGCTGGCGCGAATGCCCGAAGCCCAGTGGCTGCCGCGCCGCCAGCAGATCGACGAATTGCTGGATGTCAGTGATGTACGATGCGCCTGGAAAGCCATCAGCCAACAGCGTGATAGCACGGACCTGGTACTTAGCCGCGCGGCGCGGACCCTGAGTGAAGGTTCGCCGCTGACTGCTCATCTGATCTGGCAACAGATCGCCCGCGCCCGGCATATGTCGCTGGCTCAGGTTTTCCAGATGGAATACACCTTGAGCCTCAACTGCTGCCGGCATCCGGAGTTCAGCGAAGGTGTGCGTGCGCGGTTGATCGACAAGGACCAGAAACCGCACTGGCATTGGCCTGATATCAATCACGTGCCGGATGCGGTGGTGGAGGCGCATTTTCGCAAGGTGTGGGAAGGTCGGCATCCGTTGGCGGATTTGTAAGGTCACAAAACGAAATGTGGGAGCAGGCTCGCTCCCACAGGTATTGCATTCAACTCATGTTATCGGTGGCTGCCTCGGCCAGAGTGATCGCCGCGACCGTAGTGGTCACCTCGTCCACCGTGATTGCGTCCGCCACCACGGTAATCATTGTTCCAATTGCCACGGTTACGGCCATCCCAGCCGCCCCGGCCATTGCCGTCCCAACCGCGCCCCTGGTGCGCCCGGTAATCGCTTCGTGGCGAAGGCTGGTAATAACGCGGTGCCGGTTGATACACCCGCGGCTGGTGGTAGTACCGCGGCGTTGGCTGGTAATAGCGGGCCGGTGGTGAGTAATACCGGCGCGGCGAGGTGTAGTAACCGCCACTGGAGTAGTAACCGCCGCCATCTGAGTAGTACGGCGCGGGGGACGTGTAAACCTCGGAACTGTAGTAGCTGCCTCCTCCATCGGCATAGGGCACGCACGCGCCAAGTGACAATCCTAATACAGCCATCAGAAGAATTGGGCGGAGCTGTTTTCGACAGAGCATGGCGGCCTCCTGGACCGCGAGTGAGCCACACCAGCGACGCTGGCGAGCGACAGTCAATTATTCGGTGACTGTCGAAAGATCAGACATCGTTTTCGACATCCGGTGCGCTCTTGAAACAAGTTGAAACATCTAGCCGATGAAAGGTTTTTCATCTATTCACCCGCTGATTAATGGTGCCGCCCATGGTATCCACCGCCGTAATAACGAGGGTGATGCCCGCCCCAATAGTAGTAGCGATAACCACCGTAAAAGCGCGGACCATAGTAATAACGCGGGCCGTAATAGTAGGAATACGGCGCATAGCCGGGGTAGTAATAAGGCGTGGAATACACGTCGTAGGTGCCGGCGTAGTAGTAGCAGCCGGACAACCCGACACCGAGCACAACGCCCAGTAACAGTCGACGAAACATGGCGGCCTCCTGAAAGACCACAGCCGATACAGCCGGCTGACACCTGTTTTGACTGGCAATCCGACGGCGAGTGCCGGACGACGCCTGACCTTCGGATCAGCGGCCAGCCACGCTGCATCTCAGTGCACGGGCGCACCATCACAAAGCAGCGAACGGCCCTTGCGCCCTCCCGAAAAATGGCAATCCCCCGGCCCAGAGCGCTTCGGGCGACTTGGCACGGCTCTCGCTTTAGCAAACCCGTGCAGGAGTCATCACAGGTTCGCGGCACCACAATTTGCAATGGCTGACTAGGGTTCCGGCTCGCTAAGGCGAGTGACTGGTCCGAGAGTTGGCGACCTCCAGTTGAGGTTACACGGCGGGACAAAAGCCCGGGAGACAAGCCACCGTTCGCGGTGCCGCGTTGACTCCTGCCCGCCCTTGATCAACTGGAGAACCACCATGTCCCGACTTCGTTTACCCGCCCTCCTCGCCGCTGCCTTCGCAGCCATCGTGAGCGTCTCGTCCCAGGCCGCGCCAAAAGACCACTTCAGCGTCTGCTGGACCATTTACGCCGGTTGGATGCCC
The DNA here is from genome assembly GCF_019946615.1 of Pseudomonas sp. BF-R-01. Classification (NCBI taxonomy): domain Bacteria; kingdom Pseudomonadati; phylum Pseudomonadota; class Gammaproteobacteria; order Pseudomonadales; family Pseudomonadaceae; genus Pseudomonas; species Pseudomonas sp. BF-R-01. The sequence continues at coordinate 43,050 of NZ_JAGYFX010000009.1, read as the reverse complement.
TGGGAATACGCCGGCAGCCAAGGCATCGTCGACAAATGGGCGAAGAAGTACGGCATCAAGATTGATGTGGTGCAGCTCAACGACTACGTCGAATCCATCAACCAATACACCGCCGGCCAGTTCGACGGCTGCACCATGACCAACATGGACGCGCTGACCATTCCGGCGGCCGGTGGCGTCGACAGCACCGCGCTGATCGTCAGCGACTTTTCCAACGGCAACGACGGCATCGTGCTCAAGGGCGACGGCAAGAAAGTCGCCGACCTCAAGGGCATGGACGTCAATCTGGTCGAGCTGTCGGTGTCCCATTACCTGCTGGCCCGGGCCCTTGATTCGGTGGACCTCACCGAGAAAGACCTGAAAGTGGTCAACACCTCCGACGCCGACATCTCCGCCGCTTTCAACACGGAGCAGGTCAACGCCGTCACCACCTGGAACCCGATGCTCTCGGACATCAAGGCCAAGCCGGGCGTGACCGAAGTGTTCAATTCCAGCCAGATCCCCGGCGAGATCATGGACATGATGGTGGTCAACAGCGCCACCCTCAAAGACAACCCCGCTCTGGGCAAGGCACTGACCGGCGCCTGGTTCGAAGTGGTCGAGTTGATGAACGCGAAAAACGCCGCCAGCAAGGCTGCGCTCGAACACATGGCCAAGGCCTCGGGCACTGACCTCGCAGGTTTCCAGGCGCAACTCGACACCACCAAACTGTTCGCCACACCGCAAGAAGCCCTGGCGTTCTCTACCAGCAAGCAACTGCCGGAAACCATGCGCAAGGTCGCGGAGTTTTCCTTCCAGCACGGCTTGCTCGGTGAAGGCGCCAAGGACACCAGCGCAGTCGGCATGGCCTTCGCCAACGGCGTGACCAGCGGCGACAAGAGCAACCTCAAGCTTCGCTTCGATCCGAGTTACGTGCAGATGGCTGCCGACGCCAAGCTGTAACAAGAGGACCTGGCCATGCGCCTGATCAATCGCCACCCGGATCGCCCGAGTCGCCTGTTGTTGGTGATCCTGCCGTTCGCCCTGGTGCTGTTCGCCTACTTCATGGGCTCGGCCGAACGGCTGCTGGACAACCCTAACGACAAGCTGTTGCCGAGCGCCGTGCAAATGACCGACGCGGTAAAGCGCCTGGCGTTCACCGCCGACAGCCGCACCGGCGAATACGTGCTGTGGCAAGACACCGCGTCCAGCCTGCGGCGCCTGGCCATCGGCCTCGGCATCAGCGCGTTGGCCGGGCTGTGCCTCGGCATCGCCGCCGGAACGTTGCCGCTGTTCGGCGCGCCGTTGTCACCGTTGCTGACGGTGCTGTCGATGGTGCCGCCGCTGGCGATCCTGCCGATTCTGTTCATCGTCTTTGGACTGGGGGAGTTATCGAAAGTGATGCTGATCGTCATCGGCATCACCCCGTGCCTGGCGCGGGATCTGGAACAGCGCGCCCGGGAAATACCGGTCGAGTTGCTGATCAAGGCCCAGACCCTCGGTGCCTCGACCTGGACGCTGATGCTGCGCGTGGTGCTCCCGCAATTGTTGCCGCGCCTGCTGATCTCGTTGCGGCTGATGCTGGGTTCGGCGTGGTTGTTCCTGATCGCCGCCGAAGCCATCGCTTCCACCGACGGCCTCGGCTACCGGATTTTCCTCGTGCGCCGTTACCTGGCGATGGACGTGATCCTGCCGTACGTGGTGTGGATCACCCTGCTCGCCTGGCTGATGGATTGGGGCCTCAAGCGCCTGACTCAACGTGCGTTCCCTTGGTATGAAGGAGCCCGCGCATGAGCTTCATCACGGTAAAAAACGTCTGGCAGCAATACGCCGATCAAGTGGTGCTCGAAGGCTTGAACCTGAACGTCAACGAGGGTGAGTTCTGCACCCTGGTCGGCGCGTCGGGCTGCGGCAAATCGACCTTCCTGCGCCTGTTGCTCGGCCAGGAACGCGCCAGTCGCGGCGAGATTCTGCTGGACGGTCAACTGCTGGCCGGCGAACCGGATTCGAGCCGTGGCGTGGTGTTCCAGCGCTACTCGGTGTTCCCGCACCTGACGGTGCTGGACAACGTCGCCCTCGGCCTCGAACTGCCGCGCTCGCCGCTGCTTGGGCGGTTGTTCGGCAACGCCAAAAAAGACGCTCGCGAACAGGCCTCGGTGCTGCTGCAAAAGGTCGGCCTCGGTCACTCGCTGGACAAGTACCCGGCGCAGCTCTCCGGCGGCATGCAGCAACGGCTGGCCATCGCCCAGGCGCTGATCATGAAACCCCGCGTGTTGCTGCTCGACGAACCGTTCGGCGCGCTCGATCCGGGCATCCGCAAAGACATGCACGCCTTGCTGCTGGAGCTGTGGCGCGAGACGCAACTGACGGTGTTCATGGTCACCCACGACCTGTCCGAAGGTTTCAGCCTCGGCACGCGATTGCTCGTATTCGACAAGGTTCGCGTCGACCCGCACGCCCCCGGCGCCTATGGCGCGCGCATCACTTACGACATCCCTTTGAACAGCGACCGCCGCGCCACGCGCGCCGCCGTCGATGCCTTGCCGGAAACACTGGCAGGCGCGCTTCGCACCGCTTAAGAGGATTTTGCACATGACTGATTCGACCCAACTGTTCCCCCCCTTCGCCGAGGAAATGCTCCCCGGCGGCGGCCATCGTTCCTTCGTCCTGAAGCGCGGCCAATTGCTGCGCCTGACCGACCTGCGCGGTGGCGCCAACGTCAGCCTGACGCTGCTCAACGCCAACGAAAAAACCGAACGCCTGAACCTGCCCGACAGCCTCAAATGCCAACACACCGCCAAGCTCACCACCGGTCATTGCCTGTATTCGGACATGGGCCGCGTGCTGGTGGCGATCACCGCCGACACCTGCGGCTGGAGCGACAGCCTCGGCGGTGTGCTGTGCGCTGAAGAAGTCGCGGAAAAATACGGCGCGGGCCGCTATCAGGAACTGCGCAACGGCTTCTTCCGCAACGGCACCGACAACCTGTTGGTGGAACTCGGCAAATGGGGTTTGGGCCTGTCGGACTTGCTGATGACCCTCAACCTGTTCAGCCGCGTGAACGTCGACGAAGCCGGGCGTTTCCACTTCGTCGAAGGCAACTCCAAGGCCGGCGACTACATCGAGTTGTACGCGCCGATGGACACGCTGGTGGTGCTCACCGCCCTGCAACATCCGATGGACCCGTCGCCGGAATACGCACCAAAACCGTTGAAGCTGAGCTGGATGAACGCCGACGCCAGTGTCGCCGAACACTGCCGTACCTCGCGCCCGGAAAACGAGCGCGGCTTCATCAACACCGACCGCCTGTTCGCCTGAGGATCGCTGCCATGTCACTCGCAATCGCTACCGCTCAAAAGCATCCAGAAACAGCGGTCTACCGCGCCACCATTCCCGCCGGCGAACCGTGGCTGATGGAGGTCAAGGCCGGCCAGACCCTGCGCATCCTCGACCTGGAAGGCAATCAGGCGGTTGATACGTTGTTCTACAGCGTCGCCAACCCGAAAGAACGCTACGACGTGCAACGCACCTTGCGCCGGCAGAACAGCGTCTACCTGAGCACCGGCAGCGTGCTCTATTCCAACCTCGGCAAACCGATGCTGACCATCGTCGCCGACACCTGCGGACGCCACGACACCCTCGGCGGTGCCTGCGCGCAAGAGAGCAACACCGTGCGTTACGCTCTGGAAAAACGCTACATGCACAGCTGCCGCGACAACTACCTGCGCGCCTGCGTCCACGACGGGCGACTGGGCAAGGGCGACATCGGGCCGAACATCAACTTCTTCATGAACGTGCCGGTCACGGCGGATGGCGGGCTGACGTTTGAGGACGGTATTTCGGCGCCGGGCAAGTACGTGGATTTACGGGCGGAGATGGACGTGATCGTGCTGATTTCCAATTGTCCGCAACTGAATAACCCGTGCAATGCCTACAACCCTACGCCTGCGGAGCTGCTGGTATGGAACTGAAACTGAACCGTCTGCGTCGCTGGTTGTTTGCCCTGTGCCAGGCCCGTTCCGGGCAGTGCCTCAAAGATTCCAGACACCACTAAACCCTGTGGGAGCGAGCCTGCTCGCGATTGCGGTGTGTCAGTGGGCATTGATGTGTCTGATACACCGCAATCGCCGGCAAGCCGGTCTCGCTCCCACAGGGTTCAGCGGTGTTCTGAAGACTTGTGATTTTCCGCCGGGGACGACCCCGGCGCCCAACGAAAAACTGCGGGACGGCCCGCATCCCCTCCAGGGGTTATGCCATGTTCGAAAAAGTCCTGATTGCCAACCGTGGCGCCATTGCCTGCCGCGTCCTGCGCACCTTGCGTGAACTGCACGTCAAAGGCGTCGCCGTTTATTCCGAAGCCGATGCCGCGAGCCTGCACATCCTGCATGCCGATGAAGCCCACAGCCTCGGTGAAGGCGCCGCCGCCGGCACCTATCTGGCGGTCGATAAAATCCTCGCCATCGCCAAAGCCACTGGCGCCACGGCGATCCATCCTGGGTACGGTTTCCTCTCGGAAAACGCCGCGTTCGCCGAAGCCTGCGCATCTGCCGATATCGCGTTCATCGGCCCGACGCCAGAACAGCTGCGCGTGTTCGGCCTCAAACACACCGCGCGCGCCCTGGCCAAGCAACACGGCGTGCCGATGCTCGAAGGCACCGAGCTGCTCGACAGCCTCGACGCGGCATTGATCGCCGGCGATCAAGTCGGCTATCCGGTGATGCTCAAAAGCACTGCCGGCGGTGGTGGCATCGGCATGCGCGTGTGTCGCAGTGCTGACGAGTTGAGTGAATCCTTCGAAGCCGTAAAACGCCTCGGCCAAAACAATTTCAGCGATGCCGGCGTGTTCATCGAGAAGTACATCCAACGCGCCCGACACCTGGAAGTTCAAGTGTTCGGCGACGGTCGCGGTGAAGTGATCGCCCTCGGTGTGCGCGACTGTTCGGTACAACGGCGCAACCAGAAAGTCCTCGAAGAAACCCCGGCGCCGAACCTGCCTGACGGCATGGCCGATGAGCTGTGCGCGGCGGCGATCAAACTGGCAAAAGCGGTGAACTACCGCAGCGCCGGCACCGTGGAATTTGTGTTCGACAGCGCAGACCAGCGCTTCTACTTTCTGGAAGTGAACACCCGTTTGCAGGTGGAACACGGCGTCACCGAACAGGTGTGGGGCGTGGACCTGGTGCGCTGGATGGTGGAACTGGCGGCGGGTGATTTGCCGCCGCTGAGCGTGTTGAGCCAAGGTTTGAAAGCCGAGGGCCATGCGATTCAGGCGCGGCTGTATGCCGAAGATCCGGGGCGCGATTTTCAGCCGAGCCCAGGTTTGCTGACGGCTGTGAACTTCCCCACCGCCGACGGCAAACAGCTGCGGATCGACACCTGGGTCGAGGCCGGTTGCGAGATACCGCCGTACTTCGACCCGATGATCGCCAAGGTCATCTGCTGGGCGCCGACCCGCGAACAAGCGCGTGCGGATTTGCATCAAGCACTGGGCGACAGCCAGCTCTACGGCGTGGAAACCAACCGCGATTACCTGCGGCAGATTTTGCTCGACGCGCCGTTCACCAGCGGCCAACCGTGGACCCGCTGCCTCGAAGGCCTGGTGTATCAGGCCAACACTTTTGAAGTGCTCAGCGCCGGTACGCAGACCAGCGTTCAAGACTATCCGGGGCGACTCGGTTATTGGGCCGTGGGCGTGCCGCCGTCAGGGCCGATGGACAGTCGTGCATTGCGATTGGGCAACCTTTTGCTGGGTAACGAAGAAGGCGCCGCCGCGCTGGAAACCACCATGAGCGGGCCGTTGCTGCGTTTCAATTGCGACGCGGTGGTGGCGGTCACCGGAGCAGTGATTCCGCTGACGTTGAACGGCGAAACCGTGGCGATGAACACGGCGCTGTTGATTCCGGCGGGTGCCACGTTGAGTCTCGGCACGATTGCCGGCGCAGGCGCCCGCAGCTATCTGTGTGTGCGCGGCGGGCTGCAGGTGCCGGATTATCTGGGCAGCAAAAGCACCTTCACCCTTGGACAGTTTGGCGGCCATGGTGGTCGCGCATTACGGGCCGGCGATGTGTTGCATGTGCCGGCGTTGACCGATCACAGCGTCGGTGAGCAACTGTCTGCAATCGCTGAATTGCCTGCCGTGCGGCAAATCCGGGTGATCTACGGCCCGCATGGCGCACCGGAATATTTCACCGAAAACTACATCGGCACGTTTTTCGAGACTCAGTGGGAAGTGCATTTCAACTCCAGTCGCACCGGCGTGCGCCTGATCGGGCCGAAGCCAGAATGGGTGCGTGCTGACGGCGGTGAGGCGGGGCTGCACCCGTCGAATATCCACGACAATCCGTATGCGATTGGCGCCGTGGATTTCACCGGGGACATGCCGGTGATTCTGGGGCCGGACGGCCCGAGCCTCGGCGGGTTTGTGTGCCCGGTGACGGTGATCGAGGCGGATCTTTGGCAACTCGGTCAGCTCAAGGCCGGGGACAAAGTGCAGTTCCAGCCAGTCGATATCAAAACCGCCCGCACCCTAGCCTTGAAATGGAACCCTTGTAGGAGCCGGCTTGCCGGCGATGAAGTTAATGCGGTGTCTATTAGGGCCCCATCGCCGGCAAGCCGGCTCCTACAGTCCCCTGTTGTTATGGAGATTGGTCAGGACGATACGCGGTTGGTTGCGCGACTGTCGGGGGATACGCACCTGTTGCTTGAGATCGGCGCACCGGAACTGGACCTGGTCCTGCGCTTCCGCGCCCACGCCCTCATGCAAGCCCTGGAAAGCAAACACCTGCACGGCGTGATCGACCTGACACCGGGCATCCGCTCGCTGCAAGTGCACTACCAACCCGAGCAACTGCCGCTGGCCGATCTGCTCGGTATCGTCGCCGGTGAATGGGACGCGGTGTGCGCCGCCAAGGACCTGCAAGTGCCTTCGCGCATCGTCCATCTGCCGCTGTCCTGGGACGACCCGGCCTGCCAATTGGCGATCGAGAAATACATGACCACCGTGCGCAAGGACGCACCGTGGTGCCCGAGCAATCTGGAGTTCATCCGCCGCATCAACGACCTGCCGAACCTCGATGAAGTGCAGCGCACGGTGTTCGACGCCAGCTATCTGGTGATGGGGCTGGGCGACGTCTACCTCGGCGCGCCGGTCGCCACCCCGCTCGACCCGCGCCATCGCCTGGTGACCACCAAATACAACCCGGCCCGCACCTGGACTGCGGAAAACTCGGTGGGCATCGGCGGCGCGTACATGTGCGTGTACGGCATGGAAGGCCCCGGCGGTTATCAGTTCGTCGGTCGCACGTTGCAGATGTGGAACCGCTACCGCGAAGTCGCCGCGTTCGATGGCAAACCGTGGTTGCTGCGCTTCTTCGACCAGATCCGTTTCTACCCGGTGAGCGCCGATGAACTGCTGCGCATCCGTCGGGATTTCCCCCTCGGGCGCTTCGATTTGAACATCGAACACAGCCAGTTGAACCTCGCGGATTACCAGGCGTTCCTGACCAAAGAGTCCTCGAGCATTGCAGCTTTTCGGGATCAACAGAAAGGCGCGTTCAACGCCGAGCGCGAGCGCTGGATCGCCAGCGGCCAGGCCCACTTCGACAGTGAGGAAGCGGCCCCGGAAACGACCGAAGACGCACCGTTGGCCAGTGGCGAATTGAGCGTCGACAGCCACATCGCCGGCAACCTCTGGCAGGTCCAGGTGGAGACCGGCAGCCGCGTCGCTGCCGGCGATGTGCTGGTGATTCTGGAGTCGATGAAGATGGAAATCCCGCTGCTGGCACCGATGGCCGGCGTGGTGCGCGAAATCCGCGTGCAACCGGGTTCGGCCGTGCGCGCCGGACAGCGCGTCGTGGTGCTGGAACTCGACTGAACCCATTTTGCAAAGGACTCACTTCATGACCATCAATCTGCAACTCGACGCCCTGCGCAGCGCCTACCGCGACGGCAGCATCACACCGCGACAGCTGCTGCTGAACCTGCGCGATAAAGCCGCCGCCCTGAACCCGGACTATCACCTGTTCATTCATTTGCTCAGCATTGAAGAACTGGAGCCGTATCTCGCCGCGCTCGACGGCCGCGATATCGACAGCCTGCCGCTGTACGGCGTGCCGTTCGCGATCAAGGACAACATCGATCTGGCGGGCATTCCGACCACGGCAGCGTGCCCGGCATTTGCCTATGTGCCGCAGCAGTCGGCGACCATCGTCGAGCAATTGCTGGCGCTGGGCGCGATTCCGCTGGGCAAGGCCAACCTCGACCAGTTCGCCACCGGCCTCAATGGCAGCCGCTCGCCGTATGGCGCGTGCCCGAACAGCGTGTTGCCGGAATATCCGTCGGGCGGTTCCAGTGCCGGTTCCTCGCTGGCGGTGGCACTGGGCGTGGCGAGTTTTTCGTTGGGCACGGACACGGCGGGCTCGGGGCGAGTGCCGGCGGGGTTGAACAATCTGGTGGGGATGAAAGCCACCAAAGGGTTGATCTCCACGGCGGGCGTGGTGCCGGCGTGTCGTACGCTCGATTGCGTCACGACCTTCACCGCGACGGCTCGGGAAGCCAGTCAGTTGCTGGCGCTCACCGCGCATCTCGATCCACGGGACGAATACAGTCGCCGTAATCCGCTGTGGAATGACGGCTCGGCGTTCGGCACACCGCGCCCTTTCCGCTTCGGCGTACCGCGTGCGCAGGACCTGGAGTTCTTCGGTTGCCCTGAAGGTCCGCTGTTGTTCGGTGATGCCATCGACCGGCTCAAGGCATTGGGCGGTGAAGCCGTGGAACTGGATTTGTCGCCTTTCCTTGAAGCGGCGCGCCTGCTGTATGAAGGCCCGTGGGTGGCGGAGCGCTACAGCGTCGCCGGCGAGTTGATGGAGCAAAATCCTCAAGCGGTATTGCCGGTGATTCGTGCGGTGCTGGCCAAGGCACCGGCGGTGAACGGTGTGCAAACCTTCCGCGCCCAATATCGGCTGCAAGCCTTGAAAGCGCTGTGCGACAAGGCGCTGGAAGGACTCGATTGCGTGGTCACGCCGACTATCGGCCGCCCCGTCACACTGGCAGAGCTTGAGGCTGAGCCGGTGCTGCGCAATTCGGAACTGGGTTACTACACCAACTTCATGAACCTGCTGGACTACGCCGCCGTCGCGGTGCCGAGCGGGTTCATGGGCAATGGTTTGCCGTGGGGCGTGACGGTGTTTGGCCGGGCGTTTACCGATCAGTATTTGTTGAGTGTGGCGGATGCGTTTCAGCGTCGTTCTCCTGCGCCCGCAACGGTTGCGCGCAACGATCGTGCAAGGCTGGTGGTGTGCGGCGCGCATCTCGATGGGCTGGCGCTGAACTGGCAGTTGAAGCGGCGCGGCGCGACGTTGGTCGAGGCGACATTCAGTTCGCCGGACTATCAACTGTATGCATTGGCCGGTGGCCCGCCGTTTCGTCCGGGGATGGTGCGGGTGAAGGATGGCGGCGTAGCGATTGCGGTGGAGGTCTGGGAGTTGCCGAGCTGTGAGTTGGGGTCGTTTTTGACCGGGATTCCGGCGCCGCTGGGGTTGGGCAAGGTGCAACTGGCGGATGGGCGCTGGGAGAGTGGGTTTATCTGTGAGGCGTATGGGTTGGAGGGTGCGGTGGATATCAGTCATTTGGGGGGATGGCGTGCGTACCTGACAGATTCGAGGTGATCTTTCGATTCGCGGGCAAGCCTCGCTCCTACGGGGGATTGCGTAAACCTGTAGGAGCGAGGCTTGCCCGCGAAGGCGTCAGTCCGGACGCCACCGCACCTGACCCTCGCCGATTCACCCCACAAATCCCGCAGTTATTTCCCCGCAGTGCCACTAGAATGCTCCCCAACGGGCCACTGCCAACGGAATCGCCATGCTGCTTCACTCGCCGCTGTATTCGCAACGTTCGCTGGTCCTCACGCTGATCGCGCTGCTGGGCGCAGGTTTTCTCGCCACGTCATTTCTCAGCTACTACGCCTCGCGCGCCTCGATCCGCGACAACATCGTCAACACCGAGCTGCCGCTGACTTCGGACACGGTCTACTCGGAAATCCAGAAAGACCTTGTCAGACCGATCCTGATTTCCTCGATGATGTCCCGCGACACCTTCATGCGTGATTGGGTGGTCAACGGCGAACACGACCCCGACCAGATGACCCGCTACCTCAACGAGGTCATGACCCACTACGGCGCCTACACCGCATTTTTCGTCTCCAACGGCACGCTCACCTACTACCACGCCAAAGGCGTGCTCAAGCAGGTCAAGGTCACTGAGCCGCGCGATGCCTGGTATTTTCGCGTGCGTGACATGGCTGCCCCTTACGAGATCAACGTCGACCCGGACCTGGCCAACAAGGACAACCTGACGTTCTTCATCAACTACAAGGTCTACGACTACAACAACCGTTTCATCGGCGCGGCAGGCGTCGGCCTGACGGTAGATGCGGTGATCAAGCTGATCGACAAGTATCAACAGCGCTATCAACGCAGTGTGTATTTCGTCGACAGCTTCGGCCGATTGGTGCTTACCGGTGCCGAGGGTGGCCCGCAGGGCGCGCATATCGGCCAGAAGCTCAACGACCTGGAAAGCATGAAAGGCCTGGTCAACCAGCTGCCCAAACCCCACAGCGGCAGCTACGAATATTCCGTCCAGGGCCAGGGCCATTTCCTCAACGTGCGCTTCATTCCGGAACTGAACTGGTACCTGTTCGTCGACAAACGCGAAGACGGCGCCCTCAGCGAAATCCGCCAGTCGCTGTACCTCAACCTGCTGATTTGCCTGCTCGTGACCCTGACTGTGCTGGCCCTGCTCAACCGGGTGATCAAGCGTTATCAGGGCAAGATCCAGGCGCAGGCGACCCTCGACAGCCTGACCGAACTGCCGAACCGTCGCGGCTTCGATCTGCTGGCCGCACAAGCCATGCACGAAGCCCAACGCGAACCGAAACCGCTGACAGCGTTGCTGCTGGATCTGGACCATTTCAAGGCCTTGAACGACACCTACGGTCACCTCGCCGGTGATCAGGTGCTGATCGGCTTCGCAAGGGATCTGGAGAGTTGCCTGCGCCATTCCGACATCGTCTGCCGTTGGGGCGGCGAAGAATTCATCGTGCTGCTCAAGGACACGGACGGTGAGACCGGTCTGATGATTGCCGAGAAAATTCGCCAGCATGTCGAAGAACAGCTTTATGCCTACAACGGTCACACCTTGCAGCTGACGGTCAGCATTGGCTTGACCACGCTGCAACCGGATGACACCTTGCACACCCTGCTCTCCCGCGCCGATCATGCGATGTATCGGGCCAAGCAATCCGGCCGTAACCGTACCTGCGCGGAAATGCCTCACACCAGTTATGCATAGTCCTACATGAACAAGCCTGAATTCTGCCCGGCCTGCGGCGCCTCCAACGACTGCACCCTGGCCGACCCGCAAACCGCCGATCGGGCCTGCTGGTGCTACGGCGTCAGCATCGACCCGGCGGTACTCGAAGCACTGCCGCCCGAACTGCGCGACAAATCCTGCCTGTGCCCGCGCTGCGCGCAGGTGGAGGCGCAGTTGTAAGCATCCTTGTGGCCGATCACGTAAGATGCGCGGCCCGTTTCTTGCCGATCTCACTTCATGCGCGTTGACCGTTTCCTCAGCAACCTGCCCCGCTTCAACCGTAAGCAGGTTCGCCTGTTGCTGGTGGAAAAGCGCGTGCGGGTCGACGGAAAAATCGTCAGCGACCCTCACACCGAGGTGCTGGAGTTCAGCCGCGTCGAAGTCGATCAAGAAGTGCTGCAACTCGGCAAACCCGCCCGCTACTTCATGCTGCACAAGCCCCCCGGTTGCGTCAGCGCCACCCGCGACCCGGAGCACCCCACGGTGCTCGATCTGTTCGACGAGCCGGACAAGGAAGACCTGCACATCGCCGGCCGCCTGGATTTCAACACCACCGGCCTGATGCTGATCACCAACGACGGCAGCTGGTCACGACGCCTGACCCAGCCGCAGACCAAATTGCCCAAGGTCTACTACGTCGAGACCGAGCAAGACATCGGCCCGGAATATGCTTTGAAATTCACCGAAGGTCTGTACTTCGCCTTCGAAGACCTCACCACGCTGCCGGCCGAGCTGGCGCTGCTCGGGCCGAAGTCAGCACGGCTGAGCATCGTCGAAGGTCGTTATCACCAGGTGAAGCGGATGTTCGGCCACTTCGACAACAAAGTGCTGCGCCTGCACCGCGAACGCATGGGTCCGCTGGTGCTCGACAGCACGTTGAAACCGGGCGAATACCGCCCTTTGAGCGATGAAGAGATCGGATTGATCTAAGCAGCCTACCGCTCAGCAGAAGTTGTCGAACAATTTACGAATGGCACTTGCGCGATGCCAACTCCCCTGCTTGAATCAGGTCGTCAGCCGAAATGTGACTGACGAGTCACAACATACGTCTAAGAAACTTTTTGTCGGTTAGAGAACCTCAAGGTTCCGCCTCAGACCGACAGACTGCCCGCCAATAACAACACCCGTCGACCGGACTGCAATGGATCGACATGGGCCTTCAAATTCCAGGCATATGCCTACCTGTCACAAAGCTCGTGCAATCTCATTTGCGCGCATACCCGCTTGCCAGGAGTCTTATGACATGAGGCCAGAAATCGCTGTGCTGGATATACAAGGTCAGTATCGGGTTTACACGGAGTTCTATCGCGCAGACGCCGCAGAGAAGACTATTATCTTGGTCAACGGCTCGATGGCCACGACTGCGTCGTTTGCACAAACCGTGAAAAACCTCCACCCGCAGTTCAATGTGGTCTGCTACGACCAGCCCTACGCGGGCAAGTCAAAAGCCCACAACCTGCATGAAAAATTGCTGACCAAGGAAGTCGAAGGGCAGATCCTCCTGGAGCTGATCGACCACTTCGCCGCCGAACACGTGCTGTCGTTTTCCTGGGGCGGCGCCGCGACCCTGGTCGCCCTCGCCCAACAACCGCGACGGATCGAAAAAGCCGTGATCAGCTCGTTCTCCCCGGAGATCAACGCGCACATGCTCGACTACCTCGAGCGCGGCGTCGACTACCTCGGCAGCCGTGACGGCGACCGGGTCGGCAACCTGGTGAACAGCACCATCGGCAAACACCTGCCGACCCTGTTCAAGCGCTTCAACTACCGTCACGTCAGCAGCCTGGCCGACCATGAATACGGGCAGATGCACTTCCACATCAGCGACCTGCTGCACAGCGACCGCCAGTGCTTCTTCAAGGCGGCAGAGAAAATCAACGTGCCGGTGCTGTTCATGAACGGCGAATGGGACGAATACACCGCCGCCGATGGCGCGGCTTTGTTCGCCAACCACGTGCAACACGCCACGTTCACGACGCTGGATGCGACGGGCCACTTTCTCGACATGGAACACAAAGCCGCCTGCCGAGACAGTCGCAATGCGTTGCTGGGTTTCCTGAAACCTGAGCAACAGGCAAGCCGACCGCGTTACCACTACGTCCAGGACCACCATGCATTGTCCATTTGAAACAGCGTCATCGCGAGCAAGCTTCGCCCTATAGCGTTAACGCCAATCTGTAGGAGCGAGGCTTGCCCGCGAACGACCGCCACCCGGTCCGATGTCTTGTTTCACCTGTGCCAAAGCCCTCACGCGCAAAGAAAAACTTCATTTTCATGCGCACATCTGGTACAAAGTCAGCCGCTCTGAGCGGGTGTCGTATAATGGCATTACTCCAGCTTCCCAAGCTGATAACGAGGGTTCGATTCCCTTCACCCGCTCCAATCGAATTTTGTCTCACGTCAGGATGGTTTTGACGGGGGATGCAGAAACACAAAAAACCGGTCCAAGTGACCGGTTTTTTTGTGCCCTGAATCTGGAGCCCTGCGAGCCTGCCGCAAGGCCAGCCGACCCAATGCCCCCACCCTGCCCGCACGCCATGCGGTGCTATACTTTTTCATGGCTTGAACGAAGTGAGAAGCGTTGCCCACGGGTACCGAAACCGACTGCAAATTCCGGCAAACGGCTGCAAGACAAAGGAGGTCTACGGCAAGCACGGGATGGGAGGTGTGGCATGAATCGACACTATTACATCAGTGACAATCTCGACGACCTTGAAGCCGTTGAAAATGAACTGGAAGCCAACGGCATCAACTCCGAACAAATCCATGTGCTCAGCGAACATGTGGCTGATGTTGAACAACATCACCTGCACGAGATCAACTCGCTGATGGAGCAGGATGTCGTTCACTCTGGCGAAATCGGTGCGGTGATCGGTTTGCCACTCGCCGCGCTGGTCCTTGGCGGCGCCTACTGGCTGGGCTGGACCGAATCCGTCGCAGGCTGGATGCCTTTTATCTTTCTCGCCGTTGTTATATTCGGCTTCTGCATCTGGGAAGGCGGTTTTTTTGGTATTCAGGTGCCAAACGCTCACTTCCGCAGTTTTAAACAGGTGGTAGAAGAGGGAAAACACATTTTCTTTGTGGACGTCGAGCCGAACCAGGAGCCGGTATTGGACGGGGTTATCGGACACCATCCACTGCTGAAGATCGCCGGTACGGGCACGGCAGCCCCTCACTGGACAGTCGCCTGGCTGCACAGGTGGCATCAGTTCAAACGAACGATATAACGGCATCTGTTGCCGATCAGTCCCTGGAGGCTCAAGGTCGTCCGGGCGTTTCCTATTGACCGAAGAAAATCACCCGGCTGAGAAACACATAGTCCGCCTCGGTGGCCATCAGTCCGACAAGCACCAGCAAACACAACGGTGGCACCAGGATGGCGTAGACCATGGCCAATCGTTCCCAGGCCATGTGCATGAAGATGGAGACGATCAAACCGGCCTTCAGCAACATGAAGGTGATGATCAGGGCCCAGCGAAGGTAGCCGTGGAAGTGAAAGTAATCGACCAGGTACGACAGGGTACTGAGGACGAATAACAGCCCCCAGATTTTCAGGTACAGGCTGATCGGATGTTGCTGACCTTGAGCATGCGCCATCATCAGTGCTCCTCTGCGGATCCTGCTCTCCCCTTCATGAACAGCGTCCCGGACTTACCATAAATAGAAAAACGCAAAAATAAACACCCACACCAAATCCACGAAGTGCCAGTACAGCCCGGCTATCTCGACGTTTTGATAGTTTCCGGAGCGCTCATAATCTCCCCGCAATACTTTCCTCGCCACGATGCTGAGGTAGAGGGCGCCGATGGACACATGCAGCCCGTGAAAACCGGTAATCATGAAAAAGCTGGCGCCAAATTGCGCCGCTCCCATGGGGTTCCCCCAGGGACGTACCCCTTCTGCGATGAGCTTGCTCCATTCAAATGCCTGCATGCCGACGAAGGTTACGCCCAAGGCAGCGGTCGCCAACATCAGGGCGGTGGTTTTCGCGCGATCACGGCGATAGGCATAGTTCACGGCCATGGCCATGGTGCCGCTGCTGCTGATCAGCACAAACGTCATGATGGCGATCAGAATCAGCGGGATTTCTCGACCGGCGATGGTCAAGGCGAACACTTCACTGGGGTTTGGCCAGGCCGTGGTGATGGTCATGCGGACCGACATGTAGCCGGTCAAGAAACAGGTGAATATAAACGTGTCGCTGAGCAGGAATATCCACATCATCGCCTTGCCCCAAGGGACCTGCTTGAAAGCCTCCTTGTCCGAGGCCCAGTCATTGGCGATGCCTTGCCATCCTGGTGCAGACGGCGAGCCGAGGGGATTGGATGAACTTTCGCCTGGAGCTTGTGGATGCGATGCCATGGCTGATCACCTCAAGCCGCAGAGTCTGGCGATGGCTTCATAAGTCTGTGGCGTGCTGGTCAGCAAAGCGAATAACACAATCCACAGACCCAACAAGTAATGCCAGTAGATGGCACAGAGTTCGACGCTGGCGCTGAGTTGCGGCAACGGCACGCGACTCAGGAATCTGGCGACGGTCCTGCCCCAGGCAAACAACCCGCCCAGCAGGTGGAGCCCGTGCACACCGGTCAACAGGTAGAAGAAGCTATTGGCCGGGTTGCTGGCGACAAAATAGCCCCAGGCGACAAACTGCTGCCAGACCCAGAACTGCCCCGCCAGAAAGGCAATTGCAAATACGCCTCCCACTACAAAGCCAATGACCGTTGCGTTCAGCCGAGCCTGGCGAGCGGCCATGCGCGCCCACTGCAACGCGATGCAACTCAACACCAGAAATGCCGAATTCACCCAGAGTTGCCATGGATTGGCTAACGGCGCCAAAGGCTCTGTCAGGGGTAGCCAGTCAGACATTTGTGAACGGGCGATAAAGGCCAGCAGAAAGAGAAAGAACAACGAACTCACCACGACCAGAAACAGGCGCAGGCCTATTTTTGCGGTCTGGTTTCGATTGGCACCTTCAGCGGACTGAATCCCTTCGGGATCACGACTCCAGCTGCCGTTGGGGTCCGCGCCGTCGGCGTTTTTCAACAGCAGTCTGTTCATGTTTTAACGTCCGCTGCCCGAGGTCCGGCACTGAGCTGCCGCATCTGCTCCAGCTGCTCGGCGGAGACTGTTTGCGGCACGAAATCCTGTTCGATCCCCGGTACGCTGTAGTCATAGGCCCAACGATGCACGACCGGCAGCTTCGCGCCCCAGTTACCGTGTATCGGCGGAGTGTTCGGCGTTTGCCACTCCAGGCTGGCCGCGCCCCACGGGTTGCCGCCAGCGGGCTTGCCCTTGAATGTGCTCCAGGCCAGGTTGAACACAAACAGCAGCTGGGAAACGCCGACGGTCAAGGCCACCACCGTAATGAAAGCATTCAACTCTTGCGCCGACTGCGGGATGAACGCGTAGTTGTCATAAGCGTAATAACGGCGCGGCATGCCCTGGAAACCCAGGTAGTGCATGGGGAAGAAGATGGCGTAGGTGCCCAGGAAGGTAATCCAGAAATGCAACTTGCCCAGCGTGTCATTCAACAGGCGCCCGGTGACTTTCGGAAACCAGTGATAAATGCCGCCAAACACCACCAGTACCGGCGCGACGCCCATGACCATATGGAAATGGGCGACGACGAAATAGGTGTCCGAGAGCGGAATGTCCACGATCACATTGCCGAGAAACAACCCGGTCAGGCCACCGACCAGGAAGGTGACGATAAAGGCCAGGGCAAACAGCATCGGCACGGTCAGATGAATGTCGCCGTGCCACAGGGTCAGCACCCAGTTGTAGACCTTCAATGCAGTCGGCACCGCGATGATCAAGGTGGTGACGGCGAAGAAAAAGCCAAAGTACGGGTTCATTCCGCTGACATACATATGGTGCGCCCAGACCACAAAGCTGAGTACGCCAATCGCGATAATGGCCCACACCATCATTCGGTAACCGAAGATATTTTTCCGCGCATGGGTGCTGATCAGGTCCGAGACCAGGCCAAACGCCGGGAGTGCAACGATGTAGACCTCCGGGTGGCCAAAGAACCAGAACAGGTGCTGGAACAAGATGGGGCTGCCCCCTTGATGATCGAGTTGCTGCCCCAGCGAGATGATCGCCGGCATAAAGAAACTGGTGCCCAACAGTTTGTCGAACAGCATCATGACGGCGCTGACAAACAACGCCGGGAACGCCAGCAAGGCCATGATCGAGGCCATGAAGATTCCCCACACCGAGAGCGGCATGCGGAACAACGTCATGCCGTGGGTGCGCGCCTGCAACACCGTGGTGACGTAGTTCAACCCGCCCATGGTGGCGGCAACAATAAAAATCGCCAGAGAGACGAGCATCAGGACGATGCCCCACTCGACTCCCGGTGTCCCCTGAGTAATGGACTGTGGCGGATAGAGCGTCCAGCCCGAACCGGTGGGGCCGCCCGGGACAAAGAAACTGGAGAGCAACACTACGACTGCCAGCAGGTAAAACCAGTAGCTGAGCATGTTGACGTAGGGGAAGACCATGTCGCGGGCGCCCACCATCAGCGGGATCAGATAGTTGCCGAAGCCCCCCAGAAACAAGGCCGTCAGCAAATAAATAACCATGATCATGCCGTGCATGGTCATCGCCTGATAATAAGCACTGGCGTCCATGAACGCCAAACTGCCGGGGAAGCCGATCTGCATGCGCATCAAGCCGGACAGCACCACGGCGATAAGACCCACGAACAGCGCCGTCAAGGAATATTGAACGGCAATGACCTTGTGGTCCTGACTCCAGATGTATTTGGTCAGGAAACTTTTCGGCTCGTGCAGTGCCTCTGTTTCGGCTTGCTCCGCATAGGCCATCACGTCATCCTCCGGCCGAAGTTTCAGTGTGTTTCTGGCGGCTTTACGGCGACTTCCCTGGCTCAGCCTTGCTCGATTCAGCGTCAGCATTCGCTTTGGATTTGATAAAAGCGATCAGGGCGTTCAGCTCCTTGTCGCTCGGCGTGAAGGGCGGCATGACAGCTGCGTAGCCCTTGACGATTTTGGCAGCGGGATTGAGAACCGACTCTTTCAAATAGCCCTCATCGACCTTGATGCTCGTACCGTCGGCAAGGGTTTCTGCCTTGCCATACAGGCCCTGCCAACCGGGGCCGATACCCTTGCTGCCATCGACACTGTGGCAGGCCAGACAACCGAGCGACTGCGCCAGCCGCTGTCCCTGTGTCACCAGATCGTCACCTGAGCCCGACACGTCGCCGGTAGACGGTTCTTCGGCTGGCTGCCCGGCACCCAGCGATTTGATCAGGGTGATGAGAGCAGCCAATTCATCATCCTTGAGAGTATAGGCCACCATCACCGGCGGGTAGCCTTGCACCAGGCGGGCCTTCGGATCGAGGATCGACTCTTTGAGGTAAGCCTCATCGACCTGCACGCTGCTGCCATCGGCAAGTTGTTCGGTGCGGCCGTACAAGCCCTTCCATCCCGGGCCGAGACTGGCACTGCCATCCTGGCTATGGCAGGCATGGCAGCCGTATTGCTCGACCAGTTGGCGACCTTTTTCCAATACGCTGTCCCGACCGGGCCTGGCGGCCGTGGTCAATGTCTGCGCAAAGGTCGGTTGGCTGCCCAGCCATTGAGCGAAGGCGGCCTGGTCTACCACGATCATATTGCCGCGCATGTTGTAATGACCGACGCCGCAATACTCGGCACACAGCACTTCATACTTGCCCATGACAGTTGGCGTAAACCAGAAGTACGACACCATTCCCGGCACCATGTCCATCTTGCTGCGAATCTGCGGTATATAAAAATTGTGCAGAACATCTTTGGAACGCAACAAGACTTTCACCGGTTGATCGACCGGCAGACGAACTTCATTACTTCTGACTATTACATCGTCCTGCCCAACAGGGTCCTTGGGGTCAAGACCGAGTGGATTGACCGAATCAACAAGCTTGATATCCGACTTCCCCAACTTCCCGTCCTGGCCCGGAAAACGAAAAGCCCATTGCCATTGCTGGGCGACCACCTCTAGTTCATACGCATTTTTGGGCACCCGGATGAAGTCGTTATAAACAACAAGACCAGGCGCCAACATCCCGGCAATCCCGATCGACGTCACGACAATCAGCCAGAATTCCAACCGTTTATTTTCTGGCTGGTAGGCGGCCCTGACGCCCTCCTTGTGACGGAAACGCATGACGGCCACCGCCATGAACACGGTGATGGCGATGAAAAATATCCCGCTGATGACCAGCGTGATGAACAGCGTGGTGTCTATTGAACCCCAATTGGAAGCGGGTGGTGCCGCATGCCAGGGCGCTAATAAATGGAAGAGCACGGATGCAATAACGATCAGGACAAGAATAATTGCCATTGCCATTTTGCCTTCTTCCTATTCCTGTCACTCATTGGCATGCATAAGCATCCCCACAGAACAGCAGCGTCTAATCACGACTCATCCGACGCCAAAACAGGCTGACCCAATACCACCTTTCGTCGTGGCAAAGTTCGCTGGAAGTATAGTTCATGGCCGCTACAGACGCTGTTGCTACAAGGCCCGCGCACCTGGATATTCCAACCTCGACATCAAGCGGATTACTTAAAACCTATTCGCTATATCTAACTGTCTCTATTCAGTAACACCCCTTCAGACTAATAAGGCGCGCAGAGACATCGAGTAAGCGAAACGCGGTGGCCAGCTATAATTAGTATCTGTGTTACGCAGGCAGGGATCGGCTGAAAATGCCACTGAAGACGGTCCTTGTCGGGTATAGCGGTCAGACCCATGACGGCTAAGAGCTACAACGTCCAGCCGTCCACAACGGAGATTTCGTCATGAGTGCCTTGACGATCGAAGGCTGGTGCAAATTCAACGGCGCACAAAAATCGACCCCAATAGGTGAAATCCATTTTTACGTCGATGGCCCCCTCCACCGGGGCCTGGAAGAGGCTGAAGAACGCTTGCAGGAGACCCATGAAAAGGAAGCCATGGTTGACGTCGACATGAGCACCCTGGAGTTGATCTTGCCAGGGGGGTACGGGCCTTTGTCCGACTGCCAGATGCGCGTCTATATCCACAACGAGCGCGGCCAGTTTCATCTGGTGGGACATCGAGCGAGTGATGGCTGCCTGATCTACAGCAACGCGGTTTTGATTGATCAGTTGATTGATTAGCGGCTAAGGGATTTTCGGTCCTCAAATGCGCGAAAGGGGCGGACGGAAAGAGTGGCGTCTGCCCCCTGCCTCATCAACGCGTCGCGACGATAAGGTGTCGGGTGGGGCATAGGAATAAATTAACGTTTTCACATAAAGTCGATGCTTTGTTAGCGTTTTTCTCGGGCCAGTAAAGGTTTTTTATGGGCGGGACTTGTTGGGACACTGACACTTCATCCTGAACGGCCAATCAACACCTGAAAAACCAGGGGTCAAGTACACGAATACTGGTGGCCAAAAAGTGGCCAATAGCTGAATAGGCAAGGTCCTACACGACTCTGGGAATTGTCCGTAGACTTGTCCATTGCTGTGCCTTTGTCATGAGACCTATAGTCCGAACGCGCCCAAATGGCGTATCGGGTTTGGCGACTCGATAGCAAGGTACAGAAACCTCCGAGCCCGCTCGGAGCTTTTCTGAACGCACGCGGCTACCTGCTTTTTGGTGGCTGTGCGTGGGAGACCTTCGGGTCTGCCGGTTTGTACCTTGTCCGGTTCGCCAACCCGCGTACAGCTGCCACCCGTTGTTTGGCGACATCGAGTGGTGGAAGACATAACTTCACTTCAAGGTAATCACTCATGAATGAATATATGGCTTTGACCAGCAACGCCGACGACCTCCCCACCTTCTACGTAAACACCACCCAACCGCTGCATTCCCTTCTCAGCTCCGCCCGCTACAGAATCGGCGCGGTAACGCAGGTCCTGGAAAACCTCGCGATGCGTGGTGAAATATCCACTGACTCGGTGATTCTCAGCGACTTCGCATTGCTCTGCGCCATTCCGCTGCGCGATGGCTGCGACGTGATGGATGTCATTGCGCGACGTATGGATGCGGAACCGTCCTGACGCTAAACAGCGGCGCCTTTCGGGGCGCCCTTTGCGTTTTTAGCGTCAGTAGCTGAATCAGCAAGAGAGCAGTGAACATGCTTTATCCGATAGCGATTTCAATTGGCGATGGCAAACACGCGTGGGGCGTGGATATCCCGGATGTCCCGGGTTGTTTTTCCGCCGGCGAAGATCTGGACGATGCAGTGGCTATGGCGCGCGAAGCCATTCAGGGTCATTTCGAAATACTGGCTGAAAACGGTTTACCGATTCCACCTGCCAGCAAAATCACGCTGCACACAGCCAATCCGAAGTACGCTGAATGTGTCTGGGAAGAAGTAGAGATCTCCATATCCAACGTTCAACGCTGAGCACTTCGGCGCCCCACGTATAGTTTCCGTATAGATCCCCACCACCCAGTAAAGAAGCCGTAGCGCCCCCTCAAACCCGCCCAAAAACCACCTACCCTGCCCTCTCACCTTTCACGCAGAGATCAGCATGGACAATTCAGAGTTGGGGCTCATGATCATTTCAATGATCGGGTTATTCGGCTTTGCGTCGTTTCTTTTCGATTACTTGAGCACCAAGCGAAGGGACAGATGACGTTCAGCGTTATCCGTCCCTTTTCCGCATTTAGCGGGTGGCGACGATGAACAATCGCGGGAATGGCAACAGCACCGAACCATCGCTCAGCGTCGGGTACGCCTGTTCGATAGCGGTGTGATATTGCTTGAGGTATTGCGCCTTTTCCGCGTCATCCAGCGGTTCGAGAAACGGCCGCAAGCCGCTGCCCTTGAACCACTCGACCACGCCCGAAGCGCCGCCCGCCAGCGGATGATGGTAGGTGGTGCGCCACACATCGACGCGCGCACAGTGCGGTCGCAGCATCGAGTAATAGTCGCTGGCACTGGCCATTTCCGTGCGTTGCCCGGCGGCGTCGGCCAATTTTCTGGCCCACGGGCCATCGGCAGCGACTTCGCGCATCAGGCGATGGGACGGTTCGTTGAGGTTGTCGGGCATCTGAATCGCCAGGCTGCCACCGGGAGAAAGCTTGCTCACCAGAGCCGGCAGCAAATTCGCGTGATCGGGCAGCCACTGCAACACCGCGTTGGCGAAGATCACGTCGAACGGGCCGCTCTCGTTCCAGGTGCCAATATCCACGGTGTCGAACTGCACCTGCGGCAAGCGCTTGCGGGCGGCTTCGATCATGTCGGTCGAACTGTCGACGCCGCGCACCGTGGCGCTGGTGAAGCGCTCCACCAGCAGTTCGGTCGAGTTGCCAGGGCCGCAACCGATGTCGATGGCCGAGCGTGCGTCAACGGGCGGGATCGCCGCGAGCAGATCCCGGGCCGGACGTGTGCGTTCATCTTCAAAAGCGACGTATTGCTTGGCGGACCAACTCATTGCGTTCTCCTGTCGAATCGTTGTCCGGGCCTTGGCCGACAACCGGTTCGCTACGATACATCGCCCCACGCCCCCCTCCCTATCCGACTTTTGGATGTTCGAAGGATATGCAGGTCGTTTCTTATCGCCAAATGATCAGAATTCATAACCAAATCGACCGTTCGTCGAGCCATCATCAAAGCAGTTTTGACAGCCAGAGTTTCACTTCTATAGTCCAATCGCGGCCCGTCGGAAGGAACCCGAACCCGTTGGTTTGTACTCAAGGAGCAAGGCCAGCTCATGCCCGTGACAGGTGGGTTCCGTCCGTAGTGTTTGCGCAACGACCGCAAGGCAAGCAAGCGTTGTTGAGCCTGGAAAGATGCCAGGCATTCACTATGAACAAGGAGTTTCACTATGTCTCGAGTCACGGATGTACTGGTTTCCATCGACACCGAAACCATTCTGAAAAACTACCCGAACATCAGCAAAAACCCTGCTGCGCCGACACTGATCGACGTCAATCACGTGTACATGGTGACCAACCAGAACAACGTGGTGAGCGGCCAGGCCGGTGGCGAACTCAACTTGAAAGCCCAGGTGGGCGACCTGATTCGCTGGCGTGAAACCAGCCTGTCGCAGAGCTTCGAGACCGCGGTGATTTTCTATAAATTCATCGGCAATGTCGGCCTTGACTTGATCTCCACACCCACGCCACGCAAGGCTACTGCCTGCGTAGCCGTGCCCAACACCAGCAATCCATCAGTGCCCAGCTGCCAGAAAGTCGATAACCATTACTGGTCTTCGGAAACCCTGTCCAGCGGCAGCGTGACCTATCACTTCCACTTCCTGATCGTGGATCGCGAGTGCAAGATCGTCGGCTGCTGTTCGTGGGACCCGTTCATTACCATCCGCAACTGACGAGCGTCAGGCCCCTTGGCAACGAGGGGCTTTTGCTGACTGCGTTGCCGCCTCGACAGGAACGGAATGCCTTGCATAAACCGAAGCGGCTACCGTCAAGTGTCACCATCATGAAAGGAATCCATGATGACTTCCGAACCGATCAAATCTCCTTCCTCAAGCGTCGCGACTGCCAACAATGTGTTGCTGATCGTCGATGCCGAATCACTGCTTCTACGCTACCCGAACCCGAGTCTTGAGGCGGAAAATCCGACACCCATTTCCGATGGATTCGTCTTCAGCATCAACGGATCGTCAGAACCACAAAGTACAACAAATGACAGCCTAATTACGTTGACCGCTGGCAGCGATGCGACTTTCCATATCCGCGGAAGAACCGTCAGCTTGCTCGCTGAGCACAGTGTGGTGTTTTACGAGATGTCTGTGGGTGACGCCGGCGTATTGTCGGCGCCGGAACTGGTGGTGCGGGGCGACCTGACAGTGCCGGCACCCGACACTGAAAACCCGACTGAACCGGGTACTCACCAAGCCGATGATCATTATTGGGCATGCACCCGACTCGCCGCCGGAGTTGAGGCGTGTGAGCTGCATTTCATGCTGGTTGATAAAAACTGCGAGGCATTGGGGTATTTCAGTTGGGCGGTTGAAGTGAAACTCTCGGATTGAAGAAATATCAAAAAAAACCGACCTGAAGGGCCGGTTTTTTTTGCAATCAGCTGGCTAATCGTAATACCCAACCGTCTTCTTCAAATGATCCGAATATTCGTAGATGTCATCAACAGAGTTGATAGCGTGCCGGGTTTCATTCTTCTCTTCGTCAAATATGCCGATGTACTTCTGTGAGCGATTGAAGTGCAGACGGCAGATCGGTTTGCGGTTGTTGTCGTCCAGCAGGATGCCGAAGTAACTCTGGGTATCGCGTTGAACAATCCGCTTGGCATCCACGACTGAGCGGACCACGGCGCGGACGATGTGATAACCCTCCAGTTCCTCCAAAGTTGTCAGAACCTTGTCTTCTGACTCGTCTCGTAGATCCGGTTGCTCAGCATCACCGGAAGTAACCGGTAAAGAAGCAAGCGTGGGCTGAATGGCTCCGCTCATGGCCGACTTGAGCCGGTCATTGATCTGGTCATTGAGAAATTGCACCACAGCCTTTCTCGTCAGCTCATGGAACTGCTCACGGACTTTTTGAGTAATCACCCCGTCGTAGACCCGCGAAGCGAACACTTTCACAAAATCGTCGTCTGGCTTGCTGACCTGAGAAGCGATGACTTTTTTGATTTGGCTGACGTACTTCAACTCACCGGCAGCGCTGATGATCGAATCCACATCGAACGCTGATTTGGTGAGCTTTATCAATTCGGGGACGGAATACTCATCGATGTCCAGAAGGTCGAGTTCGAGAAATGGCTTCTCATCCATTTTGTTGGGCGCGTCCAGGTCAGTGAAAAACTTATAGACCTGTCCGTTGGTGAGGATAGATATACGAGCGCTGGTGACATGGAAGTAACGAAACAGCTGGGAGGCATGATTGATGTGTAGCGGCTCACCTATTTTCTTGCACTCGATCAGGATCTGCACCTCGCCAGCCTTCATGATTGCGTAGTCAATTTTTTCTCCCTTCTTCGTTCCGATATCGCAGACGAATTCGGGAGTCACCTCGGTCGGATCGAAGACATCGTAGCCGAGCACCGTGCTGATAAAGGGCATGACAAAAGCGTTCTTCGTCGCCTCCTCCGTCTGAATTGCAGCACTCTGTAAGCGGACTTTGGCGGCTAAACTTGCTAACTTTTCGAAAAATTCCATGCGTAACCCCTTCCTGGTTTCGATCCGTGTGTTTGCATGCTGGCAAATTGACTGCCATTGATACTAGACACAAACCGGCACAAAGAAAGATTCCGCCCAGGAATAGCGAACAACCTCCCCCGCCCTCATGGAATCCGAACAGGTAATCAGAATTTTCATCCCGCCCGCGCTGTCACCAATTCAGACGCATTCCTATAAGGGACACGGCAATGAAGTTCGCAAAAACTCGCAGAAGCTGCGTCGAGGCTATCGCTCCATGAGCGCAAACGAGGTGCAGGGATTGGTGACCAAGGGCAAGCACAAACAGGATTTGAACGACTGTTGAGTGCGCGGGGCAATTCAGTCGCGAAAGCGGTGTGCCTGGCACACCGCGGCGGTTGGATCGCCAGCAAGCCGGCTCCTACAGAAAGCGCGTCAGCAATCTGCTTGCAGCGCCCTGGCCATTTGCAGGTGGTTCTGCAGTTTGGGCAGGGTTTCTTCAGCGAAGGCTTTGATTTCCGGTATGTCGGTGGTCTGCGCCTCCTGCTCCAGTTGTTCGATGGCTTCCTGCGTGGTTTTCACCTGGCTGGCGGCGTATGCCTGATCAAAAGAATCGCCCTCATGCACTTGCGGCATCAAGGCTTTGGCCTTGTCGACCACCTCTTCCCGTGGCGCTACCGGCAGATCCAGTTGCCTGGCGATTTTCGCCAGGTGCTGGTTCGCAGTGGTGCGGTCGTTGATGACGATGATGGTGAAGTCCTTGATCTCTTTCGATTCGGATTTCTGGTGCGCCAGGCGACTGGCTTCGATGTCGGCCATGCCTTTGGCCGAGGCATCGTTGATGAATTCGGCGGGGGACTGGGCAAAGGCACTGCTGGCACACAGGCCCAGTAACGTGGCAAATCCGGTGCTGCATAATCGGGTGGCCATCTGGCTCATGGTCGCGCCCTCCTCTCTATAAATTCAAACGGGAGCTTTCGCTCCCGCCTCTCAATCAAAACCACTTTCACCACTACTTGGATTTCTGGCCACCTTTGCGGCCCATGTCGGGTTTCAAAGGTTCTTTATCGACAGTCGTGGTGGTCGTTTTCCCACCTTTGCGACCGGCTTCAGACGCCTTCGTTCGATCGTTGGCGAAACTTCCCGAGTTCGAGTTTCTTGAGTTAGGCATGATTCTCTACCTCTTGGTGATGATCGCAGCGAGCAGGAGCCCGCATAGGATCTGAATTTCCATCACCGCAAAGGTTTAAAAAAAAACGGGATCGACGCGACGAACGGTGCCGTGGTTTTCAGGCCCCGAGTCGCAGGTGATGCTGGCGTTTGGCTGTGTACATCGCCTCGTCGGCATGGCGGAACAATTGCTTTTCTTCCGTGCCATGCTCGGGAAAATGCGCGACGCCGATGCTCAA
Source organism: Pseudomonas sp. BF-R-01 (assembly GCF_019946615.1). Classification (NCBI taxonomy): domain Bacteria; kingdom Pseudomonadati; phylum Pseudomonadota; class Gammaproteobacteria; order Pseudomonadales; family Pseudomonadaceae; genus Pseudomonas; species Pseudomonas sp. BF-R-01. The sequence goes on along the minus strand of NZ_JAGYFX010000009.1, from coordinate 16,196 downwards.
TTGAATGTTCAGGCTGTGCCCATCCAGCCGCAGCGGTTGCGCCAGGATATGACGGATTTTGCCCGCCACGCTGTCGGCATCTTCCGAGGCCTGAATGGTGTGCAGCAGCACCACGAACTCATCGCCGCCGATGCGCGCCACGGTGTCGGTTTCCCGCACGCAGCCTTTCAGGCGATTGGCGACCGCTTGCAGCAGCATGTCGCCGACTGCATGGCCGTGGGTGTCGTTGACTTCCTTGAAGCGGTCGAGGTCGACGTACAGCAGCGCCATGCGCCCGCTTTCCGACTTGGCCAGTGCCAGTGAGGCTTTCAGCCGGTCCCGGAGCAACTCGCGATTGGGCAGTTGAGTCAGTTGATCGTATTGGGCCATGCGCTGCAGCCGGGCATGTAACTGCTTGCGCTCGATGGCGGTGGCGACTTGGGCGCACACGAACTGCAACAGTTCCTTGTCTTGCTCGGTGTAGCGCTCGCCGCCCGCCACGCTTTTGACGATCAGTGCGCCGATGGTGCCTTTCTGGGAGTTCAAAGGCACGCCCAGCCAACACGGCGAATGCTGGCCCGTGACCAGCGCCTCGAATCCGGCGGGGGTGTTTTCCTGATTCGGGGTCAGCAGGATCGGTTGACCGCTGCGGATCACTTCGGCACACAAGCGTCCGGTCACCGTTCCAGGCTGTTCGGGTTGCTGCTCGTTGTCGTCGACGTGGTAAGGGAAATTGAGCTGCGCGCAATGCTCGTCATACAGCGCCACGGAGAAGTTCAGCGCCGGCAGCCATTCACCGATGATCAGGTGGATGCGTTTGAACAACGCCAACAAATCCTCCGCCGCGTGGGCCGCTTCGGAGATCGCGTACAGCGCCGCTTGTCGGGACTCGGCCTGCTTGCGTTCGGTGATGTCACGGGCCACGGCGATGCGCAGTTGATCGACTTCCGACCAGCGTGCGGACCACAGGATATGCACCACCCGGCCATCCTTGCGCACGTAGCGGTTTTCGAAGTTGAGTTTGGGGTCGCCGCCCATGATCTCCCGCGCGGCGTCGAGGGTGCGCTGGCGGTCGGCGGGATGCACCAGTTCGATCATCGGCTGGCCGACCAACTCGTCAGGCGTGTAGCCGAAAATGCGCTCGCAGGCCGCGCTGACAAAAACAAAGCGACCCTGTTTATCGACCGCGCAAACGGCGTCCAGCAGTAGATCGATGTAACTCGCCGACGGCGCGGAATTTCTGGTTGCCATGGTGCAGAGAGCATGTCCGAGCAATGCAGCAATAAAGAACCATCCCTGACCAGTGATGATGCCGCTGACGCGTCCCTGCGATCAGTTTCAAGCCTTGTTCGGCATCAACCCCGGCAAGGCATGCACCAGGGCGTTGATGGCGAAACCGATAAACATCACCCCGCACAACCGGGTGATCGCCAGTTCATGCCGTTGATACAGGCTGCGCACCTGCCGTGCACCGACGATGCCAATGAGGATAGCGTAGGCGATCAAACCGCCAACGAAGCTCAGAACGATCAGCCACGGCAACATCGACCAATGCAGCAGTTCCGCACGACTGGACAGCAACGCCGTAAAAGTCGCCACCGCCACCGGATAGGCTTTGGGATTGGTCAGACCGAACAGAATGCCGTGCCAGAACGGCTGCCGCGCCGGGCCTTGCGGCACTTCGGCGCTGCTGCGTTTGGCCCGCACTGCGCGCAAACCGAGCCAGAACAGATAGAGCCCGCTGAGCACGCCCAACACGTCAAACGCGGTGCTGCCGATTTCCCGCGCACCGACAATCGCGATCAGCGCGGTGCTGCACCAAACCACGTCCCCGAGCAAATGCCCGCACAAAAAGCCTGCCCCTGCCCTTCGCCCACGCGCTGCACCAATACCGAACACCGCCAAAACGCCGGGCCCGGGCGTGATGCCGTAGATAAAGCCCGAGGCGAGAACGGCCATGAGCAGCGATGGGGTCATCGGGAAATCCTTTTGTACTATCCGGTGAATGGGCGCAAGTCTATATCAGGTCCCGGGGAATCGACTGACTGATCGTCGAAGAACCTCATTCCTGCGTACGGCCGCTGACGACAGGCTGCCAATCGCGACGCCAGGTCGCCGACATGGGCTTCGAGCTGGTGGCCGTCGGGGTCGAGGAAGTAGAACGACGCGCCTTCGCTGCGGTTTTCGCGCCATTCGCGGACGTTGGCGGCACGAAGGCGCTCAACGAATGGCGGGAAGCCGGATGCGCTGATGCTGAAGGCGTAATGGGTGTAGTCGGTGGCGGGCTCGGTGTTGCGCAGAGGATCGAGGGAAAGGCACAGCCACAGGCCGGGTAGCGAGAGATAGGCGCCGGAGCCCCATGTGGCGCTTAGCTGAAGTTGCAAGAGGTCGTGATAGAACGCCACGCTGCGGTTGAGGTCGGTGACGGCGAGGGTCAGGTGGTTGAGGCCGGTTAGCATGGGTGATTGACCTCTGATCGGCGTTATAGACCTTTGAAGCCTTGAGGCAGGACGTAGCTTTTACCGTCGTATCGAAGCGTCGTCAGCACCGGTTTGTCTGTTATGGTTTTGGCTACACAAGCCTCCCCCTCGCCCTTGCCGACTTCGCGGGTGGTCACTGTTTTGACTATCAGATCCGCGTAGCCCTGCGAGCTGGTTTTGCCGATTTCGAGCGTGCGGGTGTGTTGATAAAGCTCTCCGGCGCAATTGCCATCCCATTCACCGCCGTACTCATAGGTGATGAGCTTATCCAGGACCGGACGCAACCGGTCACCCTCTTTCACATAGAGCGAGAGCAACTTTTCACTCACGGGATTGACCCGTGACGAGCCATTGAATGTGGCGCGCACGCCAAACGCTCTCAGGTCCGGCGTAAGCTTGTAACGTGCGGTATCGAGTTGCAGGTCCTCAAAGGCAACGGCATCCGACTCAAAAGCCGCAGACTGTTGATACGTCGCCAGCGGTTTCGAAGCGCCAGCCGATACAACGGCAAGGTTGAGATCGTATCGACCTTGAGGGCCGTAATCGCTTGCCGAATATCCCGACTCGAACTGCGACAAGGCCGTAATCGTCAGCCCCGGATAAGCCGGCCAGTCTTTGCACACCGAATAGCCGAAATCGCCTGCCAGGAACGGCTTCTCGCAATCAGCGAACGCCTGCGTTGTCATCACCAGACCGCACAGCGCCACACAACTCATCCATCCAGACTTCAATGTCATTCCCTGTTCCTTGAGTGTTTCTACAAACCAGATGATTTCAGGTGCGCACTATCGCCTCCTCTACCCGCCCATTCAACCGGTTCAACGCACTACTTGAGCGCCCCGATCCTGTAGGAGCCGGCTTGCTGGCGATGGCGGTCTGAAGTTGCAATGCGGTTTTCGAGGGACTCATCGCCGGCAAGCCGGCTCCTACAGGGTTGTGCGTGCTTTGGGAGCGATCGTTATTACCTGCACGCCGCGGTCCTGTGGGAGCTGGCTTGCCAGCGATTGCGGTCTGAAGCTGCAATGCGGTTTTCGAGGGCCCCATCGCCGGCAAGCCGGCTCCTACAGGGTTGTGCGTGCTTTGGGAGCGATCGTTACTGCCTGCACGCTGCGGTTCTGTGGGAGCTGGCTTGCCAGCGATTGCGGTCTGAAGTTGCAATGCGGTTTTCGAGGGACTCATCGCCGGCAAGCCGGCTCCTACAGGGTTGTGCGTGTTTTGGGAGCGATCGTTAATTCCTGCACGCTGCGGTCTTGTAGGAGCTGGCTTGCCAGCGATTGCGGTCTGAGATTGCAATGCTGTTTCGAGGGACCCATCGCCGGCAAGCCGGCTCCTACAGGGTTGTGCGTGCTTTGGGAGCGATCGTTACTGCCTGCACGCTGCGGTTCTGTGGGAGCTGGCTTGCCAGCGATGGCGGTCTGAAGTTGCAATGCGGTTTTCGAGGGACCCATCGCCGGCAAGCCGGCTCCTACAGGGTTGTGGACTTCCCTAAAACTTGTCGAGCGTGCGCAGTTTTTGCGGCAACCCCCACAACAACAGCGCAACCGCGATCAGCGCGCAGACGCCGATGACGTACAGCGCCGGTGTGGTGCTGCCGGTCAAGTCTTTGATGCGCCCGACCATGACCGGGCTGACGATGCCGCCAAATTGGCCGAGGGTGTTGATCACCGCGATCCCGCCCGCAGCCCCTGCGCCGGCACCGGCCAGCAGTTTCGGTGGCAGGGTCCAGAAGCTCGAAATCGAGGCGATGATCCCGGCGCCGAGCAAGCCCAGCGCGACGATCAGGAAGGTCGTGTGGTTGGCGAAGATCCCGGCACAGAAGAACCCCAGCGCGCCCACCGCCACCAGCCCGGCGACAAACTTGCGCCGCTCGCCGGTCGAGTCGGACAACCGCCCGATCACCACCATGCTGATCGCGCCGCAGATGTACGGAATCGCCGTCAGCAAACCGATCATCACCGGGCTCTCGGTGCCTGCACTGCGGATCAGTTGCGGTGCCCAGAAGTTCAAGCCGTAGGACGCCACCTGAATCAGGAAGTAGATCAGGCCCAGCGTGAGAAAACCGGGAATCCGCAGCGCGGCGAGCAGCGAGCCACCGCTCTTGTGCGGTTCGTGGTGGGCGATGCGGCTGGCCAGCAACGTCTTCTCCGACGGTGTCAGCCAATGGGCGTCTTCGATGCGGTCCTTGAGCAAGGTCAGCACCAGCAAACCGAGGCCGATGCAGGGCACGCCGCCGAGCAGAAACAGCCAATGCCAGCCGCGCATGTCCAGGAAACCATCGAGGTGTTGCAGCACCAACCCGGAGAACGGTGCGCCGACCAGCCCGGCAAATGCTGATGACAGGAACAGCATCGAGGTGATGCGCCCACGATAATGCTGCGGGAACCACAGCGTCAGGTAATACAGGACTCCCGGCGCAAAACCCGCTTCCATCGCGCCGATCACGAAGCGCAACGCGTAGAACTGCCATTCGCTGTTGACGAAGACCATCGCCGCCGTCGCAAGGCCCCAGGACATCATGATTCGGGCGATCCAGCGTCGGGCGCCGACCTTGTACAGCATCATGTTGCTCGGTACTTCGAAAATCACGTAACCGACCACGAACAGCCCGGCGCCGAGGCCGTATGCGGTGTCGCTCAGGCTCAGGTCGGCCTGCAACTGGAACTTGGCGAAGCTGATGTTGATGCGGTCGAAAAAGGCGAACAGGTAGCAGACCATGATCAGCGGCATCAGGCGCCAGGCGACTTTGCTGACCAGGGCTTTTTCTTCGTCGTGGCTAACGGACGGGCTCGCGCCCGCCTCCAGTACATTGAGGCTCATGGTGCTTTCTCCAGGCGGACTTCCCGTAGGTGTCCGATTGTTTTTGTTGTCTGGTTGGGATGCTGTTTTCTGTAGGAGCCAGCTTGCTGGCGATGGCGGTGGGTCAGGAGACACCTATATTGGATTTTCCGGCCTCATCGCCGGCAAGCCGGCTCCTACAGGGGTGTTGGGTGGGTCAGGAAGGCACCGGGTGCAGGTCGCAATTGCGGCCGGCCTTGGCCAGTTGGCCGGGGACTTCGTGGCCGAGCAGCGCGGGCAATCCTCGCGAAAGCTTCAATAACAACGGCAGATCAATGCCGGTATGAATGCCGACTTCATCGCACAGGTTGACCAGGTCTTCAGTGCAGATATTGCCCGAGGCGCCGGGGGCAAACGGGCAACCACCGAGCCCGCCGAGGGCCGCGTCGAAGCGTCGGGCACCCGCCTCGTAAGCCGCCAGCACGTTGCACAAGCCGAGGCCGCGGGTGTTGTGGAAATGCAGGGTCAGATCCGCTGGCGAAACCCGCTGCAACACCCGCCGCACCAGCCGATCCACCTGCCGTGGATTGGCCATGCCAGTGGTGTCGGCCAAGGTGACGCCCTGAATCCCGAGTTCCTGATATTCATCGACGATTTGCAGCACGCGGTCCTCATCGATCTTGCCCTCGAACGGGCAACCGAAAGTGGTGGCGATGCTGCCGTTCAATCGAACCTTGGTGTCTCCCACGTATTGCACGATCTCGCCGAACGCCGCCAATGAAGCTTCGCAACGCATGCGCATGTTGGCCAGGTTGTGGGTCTGGCTGGCGGACATCACCAGGTTCAGCTCATCGGCGCGGCACGCCAACGCCCGTTGCGCGCCCTTGAGGTTGGGGATCAACGCAACATAGATCACCCCCGGTTGGCGGGTGATGCCCTTGAACACCAGCTCGCCATCGCGCAGTGCGGGAATGGCCTTGGGCGACACGAACGAGCCGGCTTCGATGCGGCTGAATCCAGCCAGTGACAGCTGATCGATCAACGCGATTTTGTCGACCGTTTCCACCCAGGTCGGTTCGATCTGCAGGCCGTCGCGCGGGGAGACTTCCTGAACGATCAGGCTCTCGGAAAAATCAGTGATCATTGCACCACCCCTTCAGTTTTCAGGCGTTCGATGTCCGCATCCGTCAGGCCCAGCCCCGCGAGAATCCCGTCTGTGTGCTGGCCCAGGCTTGGCCCCGACCAGTTCACGCCCCCGGGGGTTTCGGAAAGTTTGGGCACGATGCCCGGCATCTTCACTTTCGCGCCGCCGGGCAGGTCGGCGCTGAGCAGCATGTCCCGCGCCTGATAGTGCGGGTCGGCGACGATGTCGGCCACGGAATAGATGCGCCCGGCCGGTACTTCAGCGGCTTCCAGTGCCGCCAGCACGTCATCGATGGGCAGGCTGCTGGTCCAGTGGGTGATGGCGGCGTCGAGCACATTACTTTTCAAGGCGCGGCCATCGTTGTGAGCAAACTCTGGCGCTTCGGCCAGATCGCGGCGACCGATCACTTCCATCAATCGTTTGTAGATCGGGTCGCTGTTACCGGCGATCACCACGTAGGCGCCATCGGCCGTCAGGTAGGTGTTGGACGGCGCGATGCCCGGCAAGGCGCCGCCGCTGCGTTCACGGACATGACCGAGCATGTCGTATTCCGGCACCAGGCTTTCCATGACATTGAACACGCTTTCGGCCAGCGACACATCGACCACTTGCCCCCCGCCCTGCCCAGTCTTGACCCGCAGCAGCGACATCAACGCACCAATCACCGCGTGCAAAGACGCCAGGGAATCACCGAGGCTGACACCCACCCTCGCCGGCGGCGAACCGGGGGTGCCGGTGGTGTAGCGAATGCCGCCCATGGCCTCGCCGATGGCGCCGAAACCCGGGCGGTCGCGGTAGGGGCCGGTCTGGCCGTAACCGGAAATGCGTACCAGCGTCAGGTTGGGATTGAGCGCGTGCAGCACGTCCCAGCCCAGACCGAGTTTTTCCAGGGCGCCGGGGCGCAGGTTTTCGATCAGCACGTCGGCGCTGGTCGCCAGTTGCTTGACCAGTTCAATGCCTTCAGGGGATTTCAGATTCAGCGCCAAGGACTTCTTGTTGCGCGATTGCAGGTACCACCACAGCGAGGTGCCTTCGTGCAGCTTGCGCCATTTGCGCAGCGGGTCGCCCTGGCCCATGGCTTCGATCTTGATCACTTCGGCGCCGAACTCGGCGAGCATGCGCGCGGCGAACGGCGCAGCGATCAGCGTGCCGATTTCGATCACTTTGATTGCGCTCAGGGGGGCAGTCATCGCGGGGTACCTCTTATTCTTGGAATATGCGCCAAGGCTAGAGGAGCGAGGGGAATGGAATCCAACCTTCAGTTGGCAACGGGCGTTCGCCAAACGCGAACGCTCTGGAAGATTGTCGCGACCTCAGATCAGTCTTCGCGGGCAAGCCTCGCTCCTACAGGTTTGCGAGATCCCTGTAGGAGCGAGGCTTGCCCGCGAAGGGGTCGGACCTGCCAACAATAATCTCAACCCTGCCCGCGCAACTGCTCAAACAACATCCGGCTCACCGGCGACAACGCCGCTTCATCGCGCACGACGATAATCAACGCCCGATCCGACCAGTCATCCGTCAACGGCACCGCATGCAACCCCAGCGCCCGACCAAACAACTCGTAAGCCTTCTGCGGCAAAATCCCGATGCCCATGTTGGCCTGGACCATCCGGCACATCGCATCGAACCCCGGCACATGAATCCGCAGCCGCAGCACTTTGCCCGCCTGACGCGCGGCTGCGTGGGTGCGCATGTTGATGGAACTGGCGGCGTGCAGGCCGACGTAATCGCTGTCCAGCGTATCGGCGAACGCCAGGCTGGAACGGCTGGCCAAGGGATGATCCGGCAGCATCAACACCACCAGTTTGTCCTGGCGATACAGCACGCTGTGCAGACCTTTCACATCGCTGTCGCTGGAACAAATCCCAAGGTCCGCCACGCCATCCAGCACGCCTTGAATCACCCCGCTGCTGGGGCGTTCTTCGAGGTCGGTCTTGACCTGCGGATGACGTTCGGAAAAGTCCCGCAGGTCTTCCGGCAGGAATTGAATGATCGCCGACAGGTTGGCGAGCATCCGCACATAGCCGCGAATACCGTGACTGTGCTCGCCTAACTCCAGGCCCATTTTCTCGACGTTGAACAACATCTGCCGAGCATGGTGCAACAGGGTTTCGCCGGCCGGTGTCAGGGTCATGCCTTTGGCCTGACGCACAAATAGACTGATGCCCAGCGCCTCCTCCAACTCCATCAACCGCTTGCTCGCCGCCGACACCGCAATCGCTTCGCGCGCAGCGGCACGGGTCAGCGTGCCTTCTTCGTGGACGGCGACAAACAGCTGAAGGGTCATCAGATCGAGACGGCGGATCAGGCTTTTTTGCAGCATGGAGGGCTCGATGGTTTGGGGAGTGGCTGAATCGGGAGGATAGCCCGGTTTTTGTGCAACTCGGCAAAGCAATTGACCCACAACCTCACGAGGCATCGCCCTACACACTTATCTCTTGTAACACTCAGGTGTACCGGAAACGGCTGATTCAAAGCCCCTGACCACACGCTGTAAAGTCTGGAAACGTACACCGCTTGCTTCAAAGCAATGGATCGCTTCGCACTCAAGGAAAGAAACGCACACATGGACCAGACAGCGCACGCGGCAAACACCTTTACCAACTATCGAAAACTCGTCTCGCTAGCCGATCACGACTGGGAGACCGCTGAAGCCGGGAAAATTGCGGGGCTGAATGTTGAGGTCAAAAGCCCAAACCAGATGGTTGACCAGTTCGGGCGCTCGTTCCATCACTTCTGTACCACGTCCTATTTAGGACTGGATCATCATCCCGCCCTGCTTGAAGGCGCCATGACTGCGTTGCGGGAGGTCGGCACGTTGCGCATTGCCAACTCAAAAAACCGCTGCAAACTGGCCGCTTTGGAACGGTACGAAAGCGAACTGTCGGAGTTGTTCGGCGCTACCTGCCTGAGCACCCTGTCATGCAGCGCCGCGAGTGCAGGGATACTGCCAATGCTCGCCAGTGGTGTATTTACGCAAAACCGGCCTCCGCTGATGGCGTTCGACCGACTGGCCCATTATTCGATGAACCACTTGAAATCGGCGTGTGCGGATGAAACCCGGGTGGTGACGTGCCCGCACAACGATATGGATTTCGTCGAAGACCTGTGTAAACGACACGCCAACGTTGCGTACATCGCCGACGGTGCGTACAGCATGGGCGGAGTCGCAGACATGAACAGCCTTTTGTACCTTAAGGAACGCTATGGGCTGTTTCTCTATCTGGATGATTCCCACGCACTTTCAGCGGTTGGAACCTTCGGTGCCGGTCTCGTCCGTCCCTGGATGAACGCCCTTGATGAAGACAGCCTGATCGTCGCGTCCCTGGCCAAATCGTTTGGCGCCAGTGGTGGACTGGTGATGCTCGGCAGCGACCGGCACAAGACCCTCATTCAGCGTTATGGCGGCCCCAGCAATTGGTCGCAAAGTCTGAACAGTGCAGCGATTGGTGCGGGCAGAGCGTCCATCCAGTTGCATCGCACACTGGAGTTCGCTGCATTGCAGGAAAAACTTCAGGTTAATATCCGGCTCTTTGACACGCTGATTCGAACCGCACAATGCGGCAGCAACATGGCCATTCGATTGATTCGCTGCGGTAAAGCGTCGCTGGCCAATAGCGTTGCCATCGAATTGGCCAATCACGGATTCTTTACCTCAGCCGTATTTTTTCCGGTGGTTGCACAAGGCAATGCTGCGATCAGAATCACTCTGCGTGCCGACATGGAGCCGGTGTTGATTCGCCAGTTTTGTGAACGCGTGACCGAGCTGTTGCACTCACACGCCGCAGATGTCAGCGACTGAAGCCAGGGAACATTCATGAAGAGCAGCACCACCCTCCTCGTCACCTGCAGCACGGTTTTTCTCGCGCAGTTAGGCATGAGCATTTACCTGCCGGCGCTGCCGGAGATGGCTCGGTATCTGTCTGCCGACGCCTCGCAGGTTTCGTGGGGACTGGCCGTGTATCTGATCGGCATGGCGCTGCCGATGCTGTTCTGGGGCAGCCTTGCTCAGCGCATCGGCCGAAAACCGGTGCTGCTGGCGGCGCTTGGTATTTATGGGGTGGGCAACCTTGCGCTGCCCTTGGGCCAGACGCTGGAATCCTTTCTCTTTTTCAGACTGGTTCAGGGCATCGGCGCCAGCGGAATTTCGGTCATGGCCCGGGTGTTGATCCGTGACAGTTTTCGTGGCGACCTGTTGGCCAAAGCGCTGTCCTGGCTTTCGATTTCTTTCGTGGTGGCGCTGGGGATCGGCCAGTACCTGGGGTCGGTCATCCAGGTCGCGTTGGGCTGGCCGGCGATTTTCTACCTGCTGGGCAGTGTGAGTCTGTTGTTGGCGATGGTCGTGGCACGGGTCACGTTCCCGGTGCGGGTGGAAGACACCGTTCAGTCGTCCGCGTGGCCGAGCTATTGGCGCATTCTGCGTGATCGGGCCTTCCTGCTGCCGGCGCTCACCGGCGGGCTGGGTTATGGGGTGATCATCGCCTTCAACACCGCGGCGCCGCTGATTCTGCAAGGACCGTTCAACTGGTCGGCCGTGGAATACGGGCTGTTGGGCTGGCCCATCAGCGCGGGGTATTTTCTCGGGGCATTGGCGGTCAACGGTCTGGTGCTGCGCACCGGTCAGCGTCGGATGATGACGGCGGGGGTGGGGCTGGTGCTGGCCGGCAGTGCGGTGATGTTGCTGGGGAGCATCGCCGGCACTTCGATTGCGCTGTTGTTCTGGTTGCCTTACTGCGTAGCGGTGTTCGGCCAGTCGTTGAATTACCCGATCAGCCTGGCGCTGGCCAACGACGGTTCGCCGGTCGGCGGTGCGTATGCGATGGCGTTGAGCGGGTTCATCCATCAACTGATGGCTGCCGTCATCGGTGGTATCGCGAGCCTGATCGCCAGCCAGCAGGCATGGCCGTTGTCACTGTTATGCACGTTGCTGGCCCTGGGCGCGATGCTCTGCGTGATCATCGCACCCGGCCGTAAAACCGCTTAGAACGCGCTGCGGAAAATCTCTTCGATCTGCCGCTGATCCGCTGCACGTGGGTTGGTCACGCCGCACGCGTCTTTCAAGGCGTTGCTGGCGAGCGTCGGGATGTCGTTGAGGCGGGCACCGAGTTCACGCAACCCGGCGGGGATTTCCACATCCCTGGCCAGGCTGCGGATCGCCGTGATGGCTGCCTGCGCGCCCTCTTCCGGGCTGAAGCCGCGAATATCGGCGCCCATTGCGTGGGCCACGTCGGTCAGGCGCTCGGCGCACACCAGCGCGTTGAAACTTTGCACATGCGGCAACAGCACGGCGTTACAGACGCCATGGGGCAGGTCGTAGAAACCACCCAACTGGTGGGCCATCGCATGCACGTAGCCAAGGGACGCATTGTTGAACGCCATGCCCGCGAGGAACTGTGCGTAAGCCATGTTTTCCCGCGCGGCCAGGTCGCTGCCATCGCGTACGGCCAGGCGCAGGTTGCTGCTGATCAGCGTCATCGCCTTCAGCGCGCAGGCATCGGTGATCGGGTTGGCGGCGGTGGACACGTAGGCTTCGATGGCGTGGGTCAGCGCGTCCATGCCGGTGGCGGCGGTCAGGCTCTTGGGCATGGCGACCATCAGCGCCGGGTCGTTGACCGATAGCAGCGGCGTGACGTTGCGGTCGACGATGGCCATTTTCACGTGACGGGTTTCGTCAGTGATGATGCAGAAGCGCGTCATCTCGCTGGCGGTGCCGGCGGTGGTGTTGATGGCGATCAACGGCAGTTGCGGCTTCTCGGATTGATCGACGCCTTCGTAATCGCGAATCTGCCCGCCATTGGTCGCGCACAACGCGATGCCTTTGGCGCAGTCGTGGGGCGAACCACCGCCCAGCGACACCACAAAATCACAGCGACTTTCCTTGAGCAGGCCCAGCCCGCTCTCGACGTTGGCGATGCTCGGGTTGGGCTTGGCACCGTCGAAGATGACCGAGTCGATGTCTTTCATTGCCAGCCTTTCGGCGATCATCGCAGCCACGCCCGCCTTGGCCAGCCCGGCGTCGGTGACGATCAGCGCCTTTTTAAAACCGTACTTGCCGATGGCGTCCATGGCTTCGTCCAGGCAACCAATACCCATGACGTTCACGGCGGGGATGAAAAACGTGCTGCTCATGGCGAATCTCCAGGTCTGGGCCGTATCGGTGGTTCGATCCGGCGGATACCCACAGGATCGACCCATCGGCGCGGCGTTAACTTGATCTGGCTCAAGTCCGGGTCGTGATAAAGTCGCCGCCCATCCGACCTTTTGCTTTTTGAGACGACGACCGCAATGACCGATTTCCAGGATGTCGATGCCCAACTAGAAGACTGGAACGCCCTGCGCGCCACCGCCTCGATCAGCGGCCTGCTGGTGGGCAACGGCGCCAGCCGCGCGGTCTGGGACGATTTCGGCTACGACTCGCTGTTCGAAAACGCCCGCACCGTCGAAGAAAAACCCCTGAGCCAGTCCGAACTCAGCGTGTTCGACGCAATGCAAACGCGCAGTTTCGAGCAGGTGCTGGGTGCGCTGAAAACCACCAGCCGGGTGAACAAGGCCCTGGCCGTCAGCTCCGCCGCGCCGCGCAATCGCTACTACGCGATCAAGGAAGCGCTGATCAACACCGTGCACGCGGTGCACATCCCGTGGCGACTGGTGGTGCCTTCGACACTGGCGACGATCAATCAGGAACTGGGTCGTTACCGGACGGTGTTCACCACCAATTACGACTTGCTCAACTACTGGGCGATCCAGCACCAGCCGGATGCGATCACCGACCTGTTCCAGGGTGCCGAGCCAGGGTTTGATTTGAGCGCCACGGCGACCGATAAAACCCGTCTGCTGTACCTGCACGGCGGTTTGCATCTGGTGCGCAATCAGGACGGCACGGCACGCAAACTGATGTCGACCGAAGGCACGCTGCTGGGCAGTTTTGCGATCAACAACACGATCAAGACGCTGGATGACGTGCCGCTGTTTGTGAACGAAGGGCCGAGCGCAGACAAGCTCAAGACCATCCGCAGCTCGGATTATCTGTCGTTTTGCTATGACCAGTTATTGGGGCATGCCGAGGGCTTGTGCATCTTTGGGCATGCGCTGGGCGAGCAGGACAGCCACATCATTCATGCGTTGCGCCAGGCGAAACCCAAGGTGGTGGCGATTTCGATTTATCCGCGCAGCAAGGCGTTTATCCAGCATCAGAAACGGCATTACGCGAAGGTGTTTGAGGGGACCGGATCAGAGCTGCGGTTTTTTGATTCGAAGACGCATGCGCTTGGAAGTCCCAAGCTCACCGTTCCCGTCGAGGTCTAACACCGGTCCTGTAGGAGCCAGCTTGCTGGCGATGGCGGTGGGTCAGTCAATGCAGATGTTGATTGACCCACCGCTATCGCCAGCAAGCTGGCTCCTACAGGGGTATGCGGTGTTATGCAGCTCACTCTTCTGCGCTATGCACCACCACCAGCAACTGCGCCTGAACCTCGCCCACTGAGCGGATCCGGTGCGGTTTCTGCGCATTGAAGTGCAGCGCATCACCGCGCTCTAGCAGCACGCGCTCGTTCATGAAGTCCACTTCCACCTGCCCTTCGTGGACAAACAGAAACTCCTCCCCCACGTGTTCCTTGAAGGTTTTGTCCGCGAATTCGAACGGCGGATAAATGATGAACGGCAGCAGACTGCGCTCACTCACCTGATGCGCCAGCACCGCATAGCCGGGGCTCTCATCATTGGCCGCCAGCGACTGACGCTCATGGCTGCGCACCAGGCTGTAGCTGTCGAGGCTGACGCTGTCTTCGGAGAACAATTCCTCGACCTTGACGTTCAGCGCCTTGGCCAGCTTCAGCGCAGCCGCGATGGACGGCGTATTCAACCCGCGCTCGACTTTCGACAGATAGCTCTTGGTCATCCCGGATTTTTCAGCCAGGGCCTCGAGCGTCACGCCCAGTTTTTTTCTCAGTAATTTCAAACGGATAGACATGCAGAACGATTAATCCATCAAGGAGGCGACGATTCATCCTTGCCAATGACACAAAGTGTCATATAGCATCATTTGTGTCATTTGCATTCACCAAGGCCTTGCGAGCAACGAGTGAACGGCAAATCCGACGTCCATTGAACCATCCAAAGGACACCGATATGGCCAAGACCTTAGCATTACCCAAAGAGCAACTGGTCAAGCAAGCGCTGACCCAGATGCAAAATACCCTGGCAGATAATACGTGGACCGACCGGCAAAAGCTGGCCCTGACCTGCCGCATTCTGTTCGAGCACGGCCACGACTCCGGCCTGGCCGGGCAGATCACCGCCCGTGGCCCGCAGCCCGGCACTTACTACACTCAACAACTGGGCCTGGGTTTCGACGAAATCACCGCCAGCAACCTGCTGCTGGTCAACGAAGACCTGGAAGTGCTTGAAGGCCACGGCATGCCCAACCCGGCCAACCGTTTCCACAGTTGGGTGTACCGCGCCCGGCCGGACGTGAATTGCATCATCCACACGCACCCGACGCACGTCGCGGCGCTGTCGATGCTCGAAGTGCCGCTGCAGATTTCCCACATGGACCTCTGCCCGCTCTACGACGATTGCGCGTTTCTTGAAGGCTGGCCGGGTGTGCCGGTCGGTAACGAAGAAGGCGAGCTGATTGCCGGCGCCCTCGGCGACAAGCGCGCGGTCCTGCTGTCGCACCACGGTCAGTTGTCCACCGGCACGAGCATCGAAGAAGCCTGTGTGATCGCGCAACTGATCGAACGCGCCGCGAAGCTGCAACTGTTGGCGATGAGCGCCGGGACCATCAAGCCGATCATTCCGGAACTGGGCCGTGAAGCCCACGACTGGATCTCGAAACCCAAGCGCCATGGCGCTGCGTTCAACTACTACGCTCGGCAGAACCTGCGCCAACACGCCGATTGCCTGAACTGAACCCACGCATTTTCAAGAGGAGCGTCGCCATGTCGACCCCAACGATTCACGGCATCATCGGCTACACCATCACCCCGTTCACCGCCAATGGCGAAGGCGTAGATCTCGACGCGCTCGGACGTTCCATCGACCGCCTGATCGACGACGGCGTACACTCGATCGCGCCGCTGGGCAGCACCGGCGAAGGCGCTTACCTGAGCGACGCGGAGTGGGACCAGGTCAGCGAGTTCAGCATCAAGCACGTGGCCAAACGGGTGCCGACCATCGTCAGCGTATCCGACCTGACCACCGCCAAAGCGGTGCGCCGCGCACGTTTCGCCGAAGCCCATGGCGCCGACGTGGTGATGGTCTTGCCGACGTCTTACTGGAAACTCAGCGAGGCGGAAATCCTCGCCCATTACCGCGCCATCGGCGACAGCATCGGCGTACCGATCATGCTCTACAACAACCCGGCTACCAGCGGCACGGACATGTCGGTCGACCTGATCCTGCGCATCGTCAACGCCGTGGACAACGTGACCATGGTCAAGGAGAGCACCGGCGACATCCAGCGCATGCACCAATTGCAACGGCTCGGCGAGGGTCAGGTGCCGTTCTACAACGGCTGCAATCCGCTGGCGCTGGAGGCTTTTGCAGCGGGTGCGAAAGGCTGGTGCACGGCGGCGCCGAACCTGATTGCGCAGCTCAATCTCGATTTGTATGAAGCGGTTTTGGCCAATGATCTGAGCAAGGCGCGTGAACTGTTCTATCGCCAGTTGCCGTTGCTGGACTTCATTTTGAAGGGTGGGTTGCCGGCGACGATCAAGGCCGGTTTGCGTGCGACCGGGCTGGAAGTGGGCGATCCGCGATTGCCGGTGTTTCCGTTGGGTGAGGCTGGGCAGAGTCAGTTGCAGGCACTGCTGAACGCG